>CAZGBW010000001.1:0-50482 GCA_964523995.1 uncultured Victivallales bacterium
TGCCCAAAATGGAGTAGGCTTCTATATGCCTATCACATCTCGATAATCGAGAAATAATATGACAGCGTTGTCCAGGTGTTTCTTCCATCGCGCATGGCAAGTCCGGTACGCATAGATATTGAGCAATTATAGATTATCGAGATGTGACCCCAATACAGATGACCCCAATACAGATACGCAGGCCCCGTCTGCCTGTGATGCGCATAGATTCGCGGGCGACGCACGACCTTCGCGTCAGTCGTCAACACCAGCAACGCCTCGACCGGTAGCCGGGCCACCAGCTCCGTCGGCGTAAATTGGACACTTTTCGTCATATCTCCACTTTTCATCCCTTATCTCCCCTGTAGTGGACGCTCGGACTGTAATACCGCCACGCCAATTTATTAACTTGTATAGTACATAATCTATTATATAGTATCCGCCATGTCAACAAAAACCGCTACAGAACTGCTTGAAAAACGAGCTGAAATCATGGGGCAAATCATGCAGCTACAGGACGCCCTCCACGGCTCAATCGTCGAGCGATACACGACCTGCCAACGGCCAACCTGCCACTGTCACAAAGGCAAAAAACACGGTCCCCGCCATTATTTAGCTATCAACGAGAACGGCCACCAGCGGCCGAAATATATTCGCACCGCCGACCTCGACCGGGCCCGCCAAGGTGTTGCTAACTTCCACCGCATCCAAGGCTATCTCGACCGGCTTACCGCATTGAACCTGGAGATACTCCGTGCCGAGAGCCAACAACTGGATTGACCTGTACTACCCGAATTGCAGAGCAATAGCCTGGGGCATAAGTGGAACGGTAATGGTTGTTAGGGTGTACAACACTAAGTTGTCTCACGCAAAGACGCTATGGCCATGTCAAGAGGAGATGCTCGGATCCATCAGGACGCCCCCGTTGTCAATCACTTGAAGAGTGTCTTGAGCTTGGAGTAGGCGGGATCGTGGGGCTGGCGCGGATCACCGGGGCCGAAGACGTGCAGTTCGCTGATATGGACTCCGGGGTTCAAGCTGTTCTTCAGCATGTTCACGCGCAAATAGCGTACCAGAACCGGTTCAAACGTGTGCCGATAGCCTTCATGGACGGACGGATTCCGGTTTTCGCTTGCATTCACAATGGGGAGCCATTGCGCGCCGTCGGTCGAAATCTCGATGGTGTACTGGTAGTACCGGTTGTCGCCGACGTACGCATGAAGATGAACTTCCTCGAGTAATGTCGGTTGCTCCAGGTCCACCTGCAGCCACTGCGGGTAGGGCGAGGCATCCCAGTAGGACCCTTTGTTTCCGTCCACGGCAGCGGACGGCGGGAAGTCTGCCGAGGCGGGCTGGGAGGCGGACACCGGCCTGTCCGTAGTCCTGTTCTGCTCGCGATCAAGCAGCCCCTTGAGGAAGGTGTGGCGGTAGTGCCCCATGCCGTCCATGGCACGTACCGTGAGTTGCGATGTCTGGAAAGTTTCTGCAATGCCAGCCAGCGACATGCGCAGTTCCTGCGGCAGTGCTGTCGGATTGGCTTTCGGGTCAAACCGTTCCGCCTCGCCGGGAATCTCGACACAGGCGAAAGCCAGGCCATCATCGCTGCGAACCACGAGTTCGGCGGTGCCGGGATCCAGCGCAAAACGTATCGTGTTCTCGCGGGTGTATTCGCGCGCGTCCATGGCGAACCATCGGCTGGCCGCCAGCGCCGCACCGCAGACATCGCTCCAGCAGGGTTCCGGTTCACTCCCGAAAACGCGGAAATCAGGGTGATTGCGGCTTGGGGGATCAAAAAACGTAAGGTACCGGTTCAGGGTGTCTCCGCCACGCCGCATGATGCCGTTGGGATAATACCTGGTGTGCGGCAGGGTGAAGGTGTGGCCAAGCTCGTGCAGGCCGGATCCAATCGTCGTCGAGGCCGTCGCCCAGACGGCGAATCGTCCGTTATCATCGGCATGAGAGATCTGCGGGTCAATCTGGGTATCACTCATGAAAACCTTATGGATCTGCGTGACCCCGGTCGGCCATGTGTAAAAACAGGCACCCCCCATCAGCGCCATATCGCCTCCACCGAGAGCCGCATAGGCCGTGGCCTGCCCCGTGCCCGGAAGCAGGCGGCTGAAGGCCACGTTAACCAGATCCTTGTAAGGTCCCGACGGCAGTTGGCTTTCGGCTGCGCGCGCCGCCGCTCCGTACACCGTGCCTCCTCTGAGCGCCTGCAGTTCGTCGAAGGTGCCGCTCCCCTTGACGACATGAACAATCACCTTGCCGTCTTCGTCCAGCTCCAGATTGAACGTCTGGCGACCGTACCCGAGCCGGTGCATCTCGTCGGCAGTAAAGGTCTGCATGAGTTTCAAGGCCGCATCGAATTTTGCACGGTAGTCCTGCGGATCATCCGAGAACGGTGACTCGAAGGTCGGGGATCCTGTCTTGTCGGTGAAGTGCACAGCCCTCACTTTGTAGGGATTCGTCTGGGGCTTGTAATGGATGTTGACGTTCAGCGAAGCGGCACCCGCCTTCAACACAAGCAGGTTCTCGCCTGGGACGAGCTCAGCCAGTGCCTTGAACCGCCCCATGCACGCCTGCCCCCGCAGCTCGCGCGAATCCATGTGCGACGACTGGTTGACGACGGTCAGCCCGTCCAGGGCCTTGTCTTCAAGCGTGCCGCGCAGCAGCACCAGCGGATAGCGCACAGTCTCGCCGGGCTGGTAGTTGACAAGCGCGATTGCCTGTCCGGCACAATCAGTCGGGATGCCGGATAGGGCTGACAGGCACGCTATGGTTTTGAAAACACCAGCGGCGACGCGTCTGGACAAGAACATGGTATCCTCCTCGCATGCTGCACGGCATGCCATTTATCATAGCCAGTCACATGATTGGCCCATTGGGGAAACCATACGACGGCAACTGCACAGAAAGCAAGTGTTTTGATGATTAATAAACACAAAACATTATGACAACTAAAAATTAAATATGTATTAATTACTTATAATAAAGCATTTACAAAATAAATAGACAAATTAGCCATCAAAAATAATCTGCCATTTGTATTAATAAAAGTCAACTTTAGGGGTTGACGGCTGCGTCATGAGCAGCCTATATTGCCTGCATCGAAACGGAATAATTCACAACGGGCATGATACCGACGGGACCGCACTCGTTTCACTCTTCGCCCATCGGAAGGAAAGAAGATGATGACTCACATCAGGAATGCAGGCGCGATTACCGCTCTGGCGATTATATTGACGTCCATTCATGCATGGGGCGTGCCGCCGGGAGCGGATGCCGGGCTTAACCTGATTCCCTGGCCGAAGTCAGTGCAGCTTGAGCCGGGCTCCATGCTGATCGGGCCGTCTTCGCGGATTGTCGCGGGGGATCGTACACTCGTCCCGCTGGCGGAGACGTTTGCCGTTGAGCTTGAACGGACCATGGGGTTCAAACCCGGGGTGGCCAGCGGGAGGACCGCGGCAGGTGACATCGTTCTGGCGATCGATACCGCCATCGCCTCGGACGAGCCGATCCGCACCCTGCGCGAGCGCGAGGTGGCCAGCACCGCGGACGGCGCGTACGTCCTGACCGTGACGGACTTCGTGGAAGTCCGAGGCTTCGACTACCGGGCCGTCGCGGAGGGGACGAGTACGTTGCTTCAGTCCCTGCGGAAAACCGATCGGGGTGCCGGCCTGCCACGCATGCGGATCAAGGACTGGCCACATGCCGATTACGTCGGCGCGATGCTGGACGTGGCTCGCCAGAACCACCCGATTGAGGCCGTGAGGCAGGTGGTCGACCTGTGCCGGTTGTACCGCGTGCGTTACCTGCATCTCCATCTGACCGACGACCAGGGTTGGACTTTCCCCTCGACCGCCTATCCCCAGCTTGGAACCCGCAACATCGGAACCCACGGAGGCGAGGCACCCAAGGTCTACACGCTTGAGGAACTCACAGAACTGGTTGCCTACGCGGACACGCGGGGTGTCACCCTTGTGCCCGAACTGAACGTGCCGGGCCACAGCGGAGCCGCCCTCCGTAGTTTTCCGGAAGTGTTCGATGCGATCAACCCCGCCACCGGAAAACCCGTGAACATGGGCTGCATGAACATGGCGAACGAAGAGATCTACAAGGTTCTCGACACGCTGATTGGCGAGATGTGCGATGTCTTCAAGAGTTCCCCCTACTTCCACATCGGCACGGACGAAGTCCAGCTCGGGCGCCTCCAGCTCCATCCTGGCTACAAGGCGTTCATGGAGAAGCACGGCCTGCTGAACGAGGGAGATCTGGCCACATACTTTATCCGGCAGGTCAACGATATGGTGGCACGCCGGGGCAGAAAGGCGATCAAGTGGGAGGGCGTGGCAGACACCGCGAGCAAGGATATCATCATCATGACCTGGGATGATGCATCCCGGCAGGCGGAGAAGTACATTGCCCAGGGGTTCACCACGATTACCTGTCCCTGGGTTCTGGGCGTACCGTGGGAAGAATGGAACATGTACATCTGTAACGGCAGTCATCTCAAGCGCACTGATGCCGTGCTGGGATCGACCGTGGTCATGTGGGAGCAGAAAGCCAGCGCATCGATCGCCATTCTGCGGACTCGGATGCCGCAACGACAGGAACGCACGTGGGGGCCGGACAACACATTCACCAAGGCGGGCTGGGAACGGCGCCACAATGCCACGGACGCGCTGGCTGCTCGCCTGCTGGACGTTCCACATACTCCCAAATGGCCGGTCGGAATTGATACGACACTCGCGGCAGACGGACTGCAGGGGCCGGAACTGGCGCTGGATGACCGGAATCAAGACTCCTGGTTCCTGTCGGCATCCGCCCCGCGCCAGGGAGACCACTTCAGCATGCGCTTCACGGAGCCGGTCCGCCTACTGGAAATCGAAGTCTTTACCGGTACATCGGACGGCAGCCATCCGTTCCATGGCGACCTGCAGCTTTCGGATGATGGCAGCGCATTCCGGACCGTTGCGAGCTTCAACGCCGAAGGGCACGCCAGGTTCGCGTCCGACGATGGAGCGCTCGTCCGGACGGTCCGGTTGGCCACCACGGCGGACCAGACCGAACCGGTTGCCATCCGTGACATCCGCTTCACCAGGATGGTGGAGATCGATTCGGTGATAACTAACCCGAATGGAGCAGTAGGCGAGGGCAATGTCGCCGTTTGCACGGGCGACGCCGGCTTCAACACATGGGGCAAGTGTGCCGTGTCCGTCCTCAACCGCGGCCACAACTTCACATTCGTGACCGGCGGCGGCAATGCGCTGGAACTGACAGGGTCCTTCCAGGGAACCGGCCAGTTCAACGTCGACCAAGGCACCGATATGCCGGTCACGCTTTCTGGAAGCGGGACCAATACGTTCAGCGGCATGTGGCGGGTGAATCAGGGCCGGCTGGCGCTCGCCAAGCCCGCTGGCGTCACCGCGCTGGCGGGGCGCGTCGTGGTTGGCGGAGGACAGGGCGGGAAGGACGCGCTCTCCTGGAGTGCCCCGCATCAGGTCGACGATCATGCTTCCGTCGAACTGCTGAATGGCTCCAAGGGGGCGGCCCGGCTCCTTCTGAACGGGCACGATGAGAAGTTCGGCACGCTCTCGATGGTTTCCGGCGCCCGCATCGTGACGGATGGAAACAACAAGAGCGGCAATCTGGCGCTCGACTCGCTGGTCCTCGACGGCACACCTCTTCCGCAGGGGCTCTACACGAGCGGCCATGACTGGATTGAGGGTAAGGGTTTGGTCACGGTGGGGTCGGTGAGACGCCTTGAGTTATCGGGTGCGATGCCCGATCCGGCCCATGCGCTTCGGCCCGGCGACTTTGTTGTGTTGACCGGCCCGGCGACGCTGACCCTGAAGGGCGGGAGTTGGGACAACGCCGTGGATACCGGGACGCACTTGTTGACCATTGCGAACAGTCATCAGCCGTTGCGGATCACGGGGTTTGTCAGTGGCCTTGGCAGCTTGCAGGTTCAGGCTTGCATGCCCGTGGAATTTTCCGGACCAGTGCCCAATGCACACGCCGGACCGACCCGCCTGAGCGGCACGGTCCGCATGAACAAGGACGGTGGAGCAACCGCCTTTTCCGGCGAGGTCTTTCTCGAGACGGCGGCCGACCGCCCCGCGCGGTTGACATGGCTGGGCAACGAACAGCTCGGGGCGCGAACGAGCTTGACGGTTCAGGGAAAGGATTCTGCAGTTCTGGATCTGGCGGAACACCACGAGCATTTTGAAAAACTCGTGCTGACGGAAGTCGCCCGTATCAGGGTGCTGGAGCAGGGGATGCTCCACGTCCGGCAGTTGGTGGTAGGCGGTAACCCGGTCATGCCGGGCACCTACACCGCCGGGCATCCCTGGCTCGAAGGCGACGGTCCTGTCGTTGTAGACCCGCGCGTGGATGTCTCCGGCGTGTACAACGGTCCGAACAACCAGATCGGAATCGGCAACGTCGCCAACATGGTGGGGGATACCACCTTCGGTTACATCACCCGCGACAGCGCCATCCCGGTGGTCAACAACGGCCACAGACTCACCTTCGACAGCGGGCATGGCAATGCATTCCGCTACACGGGTGCCATCACCGGTGCCGGCGAGGTATGGTTCCAGATGGGACCTGGCACCACAAACCACAAAGACGTGCCGATGCGCCTGGGGGGGGACGATCCGAATACCCTGAAGGGACATTTCCATGTCAAGATGGGGCGCGTCCAGCTTGAGAAGCCGGATGGCGTCACCGCCATCTCCGACGACGTCACGGTGGGGGGCCAGGGGTTCAACGACTGCCTGTTCTGGAAGCGTAACGAGCAGGTCGATGACACGGCAACGATCACGCTGATCGAATCCCCCAACGCCGGCGCGGCCTACCTGCAGCTCAACGGGCTCACGGAGACCGTAAGGGCGCTGACGATCAGGGGTGCCGGGCGCGTCCTCACCGATGGTCCGGACGGCAAGGGCGGCGTGCTGACCGTCAGCACACTGACCCTCGGCGAGAAGGAATTACCAAAGGGCGTCTATACGGCCGACGATCAGCCATGGGTGGAGGGCACCGGCCGCGTCATTGTCAAGTAGTCTGGCAATGGAGGAAGGAGGAGATCATGGACCACTCGGCAAAACAGAATGACACCATCGGAATGGATGCGGACCGGGTGACACAGGAGGCACAACTGCGCGATCATCCGGAACTGCGGCAGTTCACCGCCTCCCGCCGCGATCTCGCGAGCGACCCTTACCGGCCGCTCTACCACTTCGTGAGCCCGGAAAGCCGGATGAACGACCCGAACGGGCTCTGCTTCTGGCGCGGGAACTGGCACCTATTCTATCAGGGCTTTCCGCCTGCCAACCCGCGACCGTACTGGGGGCATGCGGTCAGCCCCGACCTGACGCACTGGCGCGACCTCCCTTATGCGATCGGGCCCGGCCCCGAGGAAAGCTGCTTCTCTGGCTCGACCCTGGTGGAGGACGACCGCGTGATCGCCATGTACCACGGCCACCAGCTCGGCAACATGGTAGCCGTGGCGAGCGATCCGCTGCTGCTGAACTGGGAGAAGCTGACAGGCGGCACCGTCATCCCCAATCCCTGCCCGATCTGGCAGTGGACCACTGGCGACGAACGGATGCCCGGGGTTCTCGGCAACCCGCCACCCGCAGGCGCCATCAACTTCGTCTATGATCCGTGCATCTGGAAGAAGGGCGACTTCTACTACTCAATCGCCGGAGGCAGCCTGTCGCATACGCCGAGCGGCCGGCGGATCCGCGCCGAGTTCCTCTTCCGATCGCGTGATCTTGCAACGTGGACGTACCTGCATCCGTTCCTGGAGGAGGACATCTACGGACTCGCGGGCGACGATGGTGGATGCCCCTACTTCTGGCCGATCGGCGACCGGCACATTCTGCTACACTTCAGCCATATGAGCGGCGCGCACTATCTTCTGGGTGACTACGATACCACCCGCGACAAGTTCGTGGTCTCCCATGGCGGGCGATTCACATTCGGCGCCTGGTATCCTGGCGGCGTACATGCGCCGACGGCCTGCCCGGACGGCAAGGGCGGCGTGCTCGCGCTTTTCAATATCAACTCGGCCAAGCCCACGCCCGGGTGGAACCAGATCATGAGCCTGCCGCGACGGCTGACCCTCCGCGGCAGCCATGAGCTGTTGATGGAACCGGCCGGCGACATCGAATCGCTGCGGCGCGAGCACCATCGCGTGGCGGCGCGGAAACTGCCTGCCAACCGGGAGATCATCCTCGACGGCGTGCTGGGCAACGCCATGGAGATCATCGCCGAAATCAACCCCTGCGGCGCACAGATGGTGGAACTGAACGTCCTGCGCGCGCCAGGCAGGGAAGAGTTCACACGCATCGCCTTCTACCGGAACCGGGGCTACGTGGACTGGGTCCTCGGCAATGGCTGGGAGCGCTTCCAGTCATCGCGCGACAGCCTCGTCACGCTTGACACGTCGTATGCGTCCGAACTGCCCGACGCGGAATGCCGCGCACCCGAGACTGCGCCCGTTTACCTGGCGCCCGAAGAGACGTTGAAACTGCGCGTCTTCATCGACAGGAGCGTGGTCGAGGTCTTCGTCAATGGCCGACAGTGCCTGAGCTCCCGTGTTTACCCCGGACGCAGAGACAGTCTCGGTGTCTCCCTGCGCGCGCAGGGTGCCGATGCCGCCCTCTGCGCCCTCGACGCCTGGCAGATGGAGTGCATCTACGCATGAACACGACCGTCTATCCAGGCAACGCCCGCCAGCCGTTCCACGGCAGGCAGGCAGGACGAGCTCCGCATCCGGCGAGAGCGCGAGCAGCAACCAGCAGGGACACTGCCGTCCCCCGTGTGCTGTCGTGCATACTGTGCCTGCTGTGGGGCGGGGTCCTCCGCCTGTGGGCGTCCGAGCCCGTGGTTGTCCGCTGCTGGGACCTGCCCGCTCCGGACAAGCTATCGGTCGCCAACCTGGCCGACCTGGCCGTGTTCGAGGCCTTTCGAAAGGCACACCCCGACATCGTATTCGAGCAGGCAGCAGGCCTGGAACTGCCGGGACCGGCCGGGACAGCCGGCCTGATCATGTCCATTGCGGGAGGAACAGCGCCCGACGTGATGTATGTCAACTTCCAGCGCACACGTGACTTTGTCGAACGTGGTTTCCTTCAGCCGCTGGATGACTACATACGCACGGACATGACGGCGGACGAGGCGCGGGAGCAAGGTGTTTTCGATCCGATGATCATGTACAGGGAGGAATGGGAAGAGCGTGTGCTGCCCCAGGCAAGGGAAGTGGTAACGGCCAGGGGGCCAGACGGCGGGACGCATATCTACGCCCTGCCATACTCCAACCTGGCCATCTGCCTGCTTTACAACAAGACCCTTTTCCGCAAGGCCGGGCTCGACCCGGAAAAGGACTACCCGAAGACATGGGACGAGCTTTACAGCGTGGCGCAGAAGCTAACCGATTCAACGAGGAACCAGTACGGATTCGTGGCGTATACGGGACCAGGCGCCAGTTGGGTTGCTTACACGTTCATGGTTTCCATGAATACACGCGCGATGCGCCAAGCACCGGACAGCGGGGCGTGGCACGCCACTTTTGATGATGATGGCATGGCCACGGCGGTAGACTTCTACCTCAAGCTGATGCAGTCCCCCTGGCGAAATCCGGCAAGCGGGAAAACGGAATGCGGCGTGGCCTATTTCGACAAGGATGTGACGGCGAAATGGGACCGGGGTGAGATCGGCATGCAGTTCGGCTACCTGGCGGATGAGATGTTAATGGGGTTCTCGCTTTCCGGGACCGGCTCCATCAACCCGGACGAGCTGGGCTTCGCACCGGTTCCGATGAGCCCGATCGGCGTCCAGGCCTCGGAACTGAATTGCCAGATGATGGGACTGTTCGGCGGGACCACCGACAAGCGCACACGCGATGCGGCCTGGCAATACATTCGTTTCTACAACGGGCCGGAGGCGCGGCGGATCCGTGCGCGGGTCTACGTTGAGAATGGATTCGGCAACATGATCCTTCCGGAAAAGCTGGCAGCCTATGGTCTCTCGGAGTATGGACGGGCTTTCCCCGAGGCCTGGAGCAAGGCATACCGCATATCCTTCCAGAATGCGGTCCCCGAGCCGTATGGCCCCGGTTGCCAGCAGATCTATCACTACATGTCGCAACCCTTTGAAAAGGCACGCACCGCCAAAATCGGGGAGATGCCCGAGCGCGAGGAACGGTTGCGGCTGATCCGAGACCTGAACAAGGAAGCCGTCCGCGAGGCCAACGTCAAGATGATCGGACGGATACCGGACACGGAGATGCACCGTCGCCGGCTGGTCGCATCACTGATGGCCACAATGATTCTCGCCGCCTTCGTGGCGCTCTTCGTGCATGTCTGGCGGCTATTTACGCCGGCAGCATGTGAAAGCGAGGTTTTCCAGACATCCACCGCCCGACGCAAATTCCGTATCGCCTACTTCCTGCTCGTCCCGGCGGTACTCGGGATGCTTCTCTTCCACTATGTGCCCCTTTTGCGGGGAACGGTCATGGCGTTCCAGGAATACAACATCATGAAACCGTCGGTTTTCGTGGGAATCGACAACTTTGCAAATGTCATTTACGACCCATTGTTCTGGCTTTCAATGTGGCGTGCGATCCAGTACTCGTTGCTCTTTATCGCCATGGTATTCTTCCCTCCGATCCTCCTGGCCATTCTGCTCAGCGAGATTCCGGCGGGCAAGACCTTTTTCCGCGTCGTGTTCTATCTGCCGGCCGTTACCGGGGGCATTGTCACGCTCCTGATGTGGAAGATGTTCTTCGACCCTTCCGCAGGCGGAGTCGCAAACACGCTGCTTGGCCTGCTTGGCATATCACCGCAGGGGTGGCTGCAGGACAAGTCCCTGGCGATGCTATCGCTGATGATTCCACAGGCCTGGGCGAGCCTTGGGCCGGGGTGCCTGATCTATCTGGCGGCGCTGAAGACTGTTCCGGATGACCTGTATGAGGCGTCCGCCCTAGACGGAGCCGGCTTTTTCGCCCGCGTGCGTCACGTCATGATACCCACCATCAGGCCGCTGATCCAAATCCAGTTCATCTTCGCCATGATCGCGTCATTTCAATCGGTGGATTTCGTCCTTGTGATGACCGGCGGCGGTCCGGACCACGCGACACACGTGGCTGGAATGGAGATCTTCCTGAAGACGTTTGTCTTCCTGGAGTTCGGAATCGCCACCGCCATGGGCTGGATCCTGGCATTTGCGCTATTGGGGCTCACCGTACTGCAAATGACGCGGCTATCCCGCGTGACCTTCAAGACCGCCGGAGGGACATAGGCATGCCGGCGATATTGAAATCCGAACTGCGGAGCATGAGCACCCGTCTGCTGGTAGTCGCCATGTACGCGATACTCGTGGCGGGCGGCTTGACCATGGTCTATCCATTTCTGCTCATGGCTTCCGGATCGTTAAAGAGCAATGTGGATGTACAGGACTATGATATCGTGCCGCTGTTCTGGCACGATGACGCCATGCTTTACCGTAAATATATCGAGGAGAAGTGCAATGAACGCTTCAATGACTTTGCCGAGAATTATGTGTCCAGCGCGTTCTCATTCGCGGATGTCATGCCGCCGCCTGCCGCGAACAGCGTTCTGCTCAAGGATTGGAGCGATTTCACAGGCGAACCTGTCCCGCGCGGTTTTTACCGGCTGGGGGCCTCAATCTCCCGCGACGGGGCCAATGTACCGCCCAACCTTCGCGCCTTCCGGCGGCATATCCAGTCGCAGTGCGGCGGGGATGTCCGCGCCCTTCAGGAGCGCTACGGCATAAACACGCCAAACTGGATGGTTGTCGCCCCCCCCTATGAACCGCTCACCGATCGCGGCCACAAACCCTCCGAGGAGCCGCTGCATGTCGAATTCTACCGATTCAAGGAGTCGCGCCCTGCGCATGAGCGCATCTATCTGAACCTGGATCACGCCTTTGCCGCCTTTGTCTCGGTGTTGCCGAAGTACGGTCGTGATGTGGCCGTCTTCAATCGGATGAACCATACACGGCTCGCGTCCTTCGAAGAGCTCTCGCTCCCTGAACGCTGCCCGGATGAACCCCACGCGGCATCAGACTGGGAGGCGTATGTCCGCAGCAGCATGAACCCGCGGTTCATTGCCCTTGACCCCGGAGCACGGACCGGATTTGCCACCTTCCTGGAGCGGCGCTACGTGAGAATGGAACGGCTGAATGCGCTCTATCTGGAGCCCGGACAGCCACCCTACACCCGATTCGGCGAGGTACCCTTCCCGACGGATACACATGCGCGTCCCGCCAGATTCACGGATATGGCCGATTTTATCCAGGACACCGGACTGCTGCCCGCCAGGGATATCCGCATCGACACACCGTCGGCACGCTGGCGCCATTTCCTCAAGGATCGCTATGCCGATGCGTCACTGGCGGCCAAGGCGCATGGACGCGCGTACAAGTCTTTCGCCGTAATTCCCATGCCTCAGGCGGAAGTCGATTTCGCCTACTGCCGGATGCATGCAGGCCAGTTGCGCAGGCACTTCTCCGGCAGGAACTTCAAGATGGTCTTCGAGTATATCCTGCTCTATGGCCGAGGCATCCGCAATACCATCCTATACTGCGCACTTGCCGTCCTGGCGGCATTGACGGTCAATCCCATGGCTGCTTACGCGCTGTCGCGTTATAAGCTACGAGGCCAGTACAAGATCATTCTCTTCCTGATTGCGACCATGGCATTCCCTCCAGTGGTGACCATGATCCCGAACTTCCTGCTCATCCGGGAACTAGGGCTGCTGAATACATTCGCCGCCCTGATCCTGCCCGGAATGGCAAACGGCTACTCCATCTTTCTACTCAAGGGGTTCTTTGACAGTCTCCCCAGGGAGATGTACGAGGCGGCCGATATTGACGGCGCCTCCGAATGGCAGAAATTCTGGATCATCGCCATGTCGCTCTCCAAACCCATCCTTGCCGTGATTGCGCTGGGCGCCTTTCTCGGAGCCTATTCCAATTTCATGATGGCCTTCATCCTCTGCCAGGACCAGCGCATGTGGACCCTGATGGTATGGCTGTTCAAGCTCCAGAGCTTTGCCAGCCAGGGCGTCGTATTTGCCTCCTTGATGGTCGCCGCCGTGCCGACCCTGATCATGTTCGTGCTCTGCCAGAATCTCATCATCCGAGGGATCGTAGTCCCAACAGAGAAATAAACCTGAATGAGGAACATACCCTATGACATCCGACATGACCGTCGACGGGAACACCATGCATCCAACCTTCCATGAGCGGTATCGACCGCAGGTGCATTTCACGGCCGCCGCCAACTGGATCAACGACCCGAACGGGCTGATCTACTACAAGGGCGAGTACCACATCTTCTACCAGCTCAACATGAATGCCCGTGAGGCGTGCTGGAACACGGGCGACAAGCCTAGGTGGGGCCATGCGGTCAGCACGGACCTGCTGCGCTGGCAGCACTTGCCCGTGACCTCGATCCAGTCCGGATCTGGCAGTGCCGTGCTGGATGCCGGCAACACCGCCGGATTCGGCAAGGGGACTGAAGATGTCTGGGTTGCCTTCTACAGAGGGTGCCTTTCGTTCAGTACCGATTGTGGACTCACATGGACTCCCTACGGGGGAAACCCTGTCCTGCCCAAGGCGGCGGATCCCTATGTGTTCCGCCATGAGCCGTCCGGCCAGTGGATCATGGTTACCTTTATCCACCCGGAGGCGCGCCGGGATTTCTGCATCTACCGATCGGACGACCTGC
The DNA here is from genome assembly GCA_964523995.1 of uncultured Victivallales bacterium. GTDB lineage: Bacteria > Verrucomicrobiota > Kiritimatiellia > UBA8416 > UBA8416 > UBA8416. Next base: position 13,742 of record CAZGBW010000001.1, read on the forward strand.
GGAACTGGACGCTCGCCAGCGTCCGCAAGGGGGAGAGCCATGAATGCCCCTGCCTGTTCGAGCTTCCCGTGGAAGGCTCCGACGAGACGCGCTGGATTCTCCACGGCGGGAATGGCGAGTATCGCGTCGGTCAATTCGATGGCACCGACTTCACTCCCGAATCGGGCAGGCATCGGATGGATTGGGGTCATTTCTATGCCTCGCAGATATGGACCAACACACAACAGGCATCCGGGCGCACCCTGCAGATCGCATGGATGAACGGGGCGAACTTCCCGCCGGAGATGCCATTCAACCAGCAGCTCACGTTTCCCTGCGAGCTGACGCTGCGCCGGCTTCCTGAAGGACTGCGCGTCTGTCGCACTCCCGTCCGGGAAATCGAGACCCTGCACGAAGCGACACGGCACTGGTCCGCCACCGTCCTGGTGCCGGGTGACAATCCACTGGCCGGCGTCGAGGGCGATGGATTCGACCTCTTGATCGAGGCTCGCCTGGCCGAAACATCGGAACTTTGGCTCACCCTGCAGGGACTGATCCTGCGCTATATTCCCGCACAGCAGATCCTCTGCCTGGGTGCGCACGTCGACACCCACGAACCCCTGGCGGTGACGCCCCTGCGGCTGCCGGACGATAGGCTGCGCCTGCGCGTCCTGGTGGACAGGGCGTCCATTGAGGTTTTCGCCGATCAAGGGCAGGTGGCGCTGACACAGAACTGCTTCCCCCCCGCGGACAACCGGTCCTTGTCCCTCACGGCCTGCGGCGGCCCGGTCCATCTCGATCGACTCATCGTTCACACGCTCGCATCCGCGGTAAACATGAACCATGCACGTTAAGAGGTCTGCCATGCTAGCACTCATCCCCGAGCCCGTCTCTGTATTGCAGGGCGAAGGAGCGTTTGAGATCAGCGCCACCACGCGACTGGCATTTCCACGGAGCCTGAAGCAGGAGGGAGCGTTCCTGCAAGACGCCCTTCGCCAGCGACTGGGGCTCCGGCTTGAGGCAGTGTCGTCCGGTTCGATACGCCTTAAGCTGAAACGTATGACCGGCGGGCGAGAAGCCTATCGACTGACTGTGTCGAAAGATGAAATCCTGGTTTCTGGTAAATCCGCGGCAGGCGTCTTTTTCGGGATCCAGACGCTGTTGCAGATGTTGCCGATCCGGCCGACGGGGGAAAGGTATGCCGTCGGGGCAGTCGCGATTCGTGACGAGCCGCGTTTCGGCTGGCGAGGACTGATGCTTGATGTGGGTCGCTACTTCTTCCCGGTCGCCGAGGTCAAGGGATTCCTCGATCTGATGGCCAGCTACAAGCTCAACCGGTTCCACTGGCATCTAACCGAGGACCAAGGGTGGCGGATCGAGATCAAGAAGTACCCGAAGCTGACCGAGGTCGGCGCGGTCCGCAGGGAAACCGTGGTCGGGCATGCCGGCGTGACCCCCAACACGTTCGACGGAACGCCCTACGCCGGATTCTACACGCAGGACGAGGTGCGCGAGGTCGTGCGGCATGCGGCCGGGCTGCATATCGAGGTTGTCCCGGAAATCGATATTCCGGGTCACTGCACGGCGGCCATCGCCGCCTATCCACGGCTCGGCAGTGTCAGGGAGCCCCTGGAAGTCAGTACAACGTGGGGCGTACATGAGAAGGGCGTCCTGAACGTGGAGGAGGATACCTTCCAGTTTGTCCTTGATGTGCTGGACGAGGTGATGGAACTGTTTCCAGGGGAGTTCATCCACATCGGTGCCGACGAAGCACCCAAGACGATGTGGAAGCAGGATGAACGGGCCCAGGCCGTGATCCGCCGCGAGGGGCTCCAGGACGAGCACGAACTACAGAGTTACTTCATCCGGCGGGTCGAGAAACACCTCAATGCCAAGGGGCGTCGCCTGATCGGATGGGACGAGATCCTGGAAGGTGGCCTGGCACCCAACGCCACCGTGATGTCGTGGCGTGGCGAAGCGGGGGGGATCGCAGCCGCCAGGCAGGGACATGACGCGGTCATGACGCCCAAGCAATATGTCTATTTCGACTACTACCAGAACGACTGCCGCGAGCGTGAACCGTTGGCCATCGGCGGGTACCTTCCCCTGGCCAAGGTGTATTCGTACGAACCGGTTCCTGACGATCTCACCCCCGCGCAGGCAAGACACATACTGGGCGTGCAAGGTAACCTGTGGACGGAGTACATGCCGACCATGTCCCAGGTTCAGTACATGGCCTTTCCGCGTGCGCTTGCATTGTCCGAAGTCTGCTGGTCCCCCAGGGACTCGCGGGATTGGAAGTGCTTCATCCCGCGCCTGGCCCCGCACCTTGAACGACTGGATTCGCTGGGCATCAACTATCGTAAACCGGATGGAGGCGACTATGAGTAGCCTGCACCCCTGGGAAAAAGCCCCACCGGACAGCTCGTCAAGATGAACAGATCGCGCAAACAGGAAATGAGGTAAGGAGAAGCATTATTATGAATGGTAAGGAAAACAGGGTTGTGGGGCTGGGTCTGATCGGGTGCGGAGCCCGCCTGACCGGAGTCATCGAGAACGTACTGAAGGACACGAAGGGTGTGCGCGTCGTGGCGCTGTGCGACCCGAGCATGATCGCGCTCAAGCAAGCCATGGAGAGGCTCGACTGTCATGGGGCTCGGGTGTACGACCATCATGGCGACCTTTCGAGCGACCCGACGGTGGACTGGGTATGCGTCGGCTCGTGGAACTGCTTCCACAAGGAGCACATCCTCGGCGCCATTGCCGCAGGCAAGCATGTATTCACCGAGAAACCGCTCGTGACCACGCTTGAGGACGCCGTTACACTCAAGGCAGGCGTCGAAGCGGCGAAGGGACTGTTCTCCATGGGCTTCGTGCTGCGCTATGCACCGTTCTACCAGCGCATCAAGGAACTGATCGGCGCAGGCGTCCTCGGTCGTCCCCTTTCGTTCGAGTTCAACGAGACACTCGGCTTCAACCATGGCGGCTTCATCATGCAGGACTGGCGCCGCCGGCGCGAATACGCCGGGACGCACCTGCTCGAGAAATGCTGTCACGACGTGGATCTCATGAACTGGCTGATCGACAGCGTGCCGGTACGTGCCGCCAGCTTCGGTGGACTCAATTTCTTCAAACCCGAGAATGCCCACCATGTGGAACGTATCGGCAAGGACAAGGAAGGTCGGGACGCCTACAGCACCTGGCAGTACTTCGGCATCTACACGCGCGAGCACAAGCTGAACCCGTTTACAGCGGAGAAGGACATTATCGACAACCAAGTCGCGATCCTCGAGTACGCCAACAACGTGCGAGCCACGTTCCACACCGATCTGAACTCGGCCATCGGCGAGCGGCGTTTCTATGCTTGCGGCACGGAAGGCACGATTCGTGGCGATGTCGCAACCGGCAAGATCGAATGGCGGCGGATCGGGTTCGATACCGAACTGCACACGGAGCAGAGCGTCGGTGGCGGGCATGGCGGCGCCGATGGCATCCTCGCCGACGCCCTGCGTGATTCCATCCTGAATGGCACGCCGCCGTTGGTCGGTTTCGAGGACGGCCTGAAGTCGTCCGTGGCCTGCTTCGGCATGGATGCCGCGCTGGATAGTGGCACGGTGGTTGACCTCCGCCCGATGTGGGCGCAGGTGGGAATCGAGCCATGAACAGGTGTACCCATATGCAACTGAACCGCATGGAAACGCGGGGGCGGGCGTCCGCCTCCCCCCGGAGAGACTGGCGGCAGTGCCCTGCCCGGACAGGCCTTGCGTTTCTCGCCTCGCTCGCCTTGCTGTTTCTATTCCCAGGTTTCCCGCCCCGCGACACGAACGCCGGGCAGAACAGCCTCGCCATCCGGCCCGAGCAGCCGCGGAACCTGGTCTCCAAAGGCATGATCAGGGTACAAAAGCTCAAGCTGAAGGAGCCCGGATGGAACAACCAGCTCGGTCCGGCGCTGGTAGCCGACGATCCGACGGGAGGTCTATGGGTCTCCTGGCGCTCTGGCAGAGACAGCAACATCCAGCATATGACCGACAAGCTAAAGGCCGATCGGACGATCATCACACTGGAAAATCACGCCATCATGGGGCTTTTCGGCCACGACGACGGGACCTTGGCGTTGACGTGGTACGAGTCCCGCATGAATCCGGAATTCGGTGTTGATCTCTACCTGAACAAGATTTCCGCTGACGGAGAGCAAATATGGACAACCAAGTTCAGAGGCGATCCTGGCGCCAATCTGGAATACAAGGATCGGCCTCAAGGCATATGGGGGCACCCGAACTATGCAGGGCCCGTGATACCGATTGCATTCAACGGGAAACAGTATGGGCTTTTCTATGTGATCATGCAGAAATTCCCCGGCAACCCGGGCGAGTGCCACACAGCGGATGAGTTCTGTGCCGTTGATGCTGATGGAACGGTTGACGAGTCCAAGCGGCATGTATGGAATGCCAGCCATAGCTTCTGGATGTCGGCCGTCGCGGGAAAGAAAGGTGATTTCTACGGCATCACGTATGCCTCTCCGAGCCCTTTTATCGGCATTCGCATGGGAGCCTATTCGAGGAAACCGGCGAAACAGGAGCTGATCTGGCCGGCAACAGAATGGGCGCTGGCGTTTGATATGCCGCACACGCGGCTAAGCCGGGCGTTCAACATTGGGCAAGGGTTCGCCATGGCGATCTCCAGCGGGGTAGACAAGGAGCTCTCGCTACTCGCCACGTATGATGTATCAGACGTGACCGCGCGGATAAAGGCTGAACAGATGATAAAGAGCGCATATCCCATTCTCCTTCGGTTCGAGGAGGATGGCGCGATGGCACAATCCACTTATCTGACCACGAATCGGGTCCCGGATACGGTCGTGTCCGGAGCAAGGTTCGGAAAGGATTCCGCTATAGTCGCGTGGGGCAGCGGCCCGGGAGGCATGAAAGGTGAAGTGTTCGGAACATTCCCTGTGGAATTGGCCATCCTGGACCGGAACGGGAGCATCCTCCAGTCCCCCGTCGAAGTCGATGCCCCACTCACCTGGCATAGCGATCTGACCACATTGAAAAATGGTGACGTGGCCTGGGCCGGGATTGCCGATGACTGGACGCGGAACGACGACCGTCATACGCTTTACATCGTGCGCGTCGAGTGTCCCGAACCGCTTCGGGCCCCTGGAACGCCGACGGCGACCGGGGACGACGATCCCGCGGAGAGCGGCGAGTCCGCCAACACAGAGGAAGCGGACGCGGGTACCACAGCCCGGACTCCCCTGCCACAAGCTGTAGCCCGGATCGATGCCCAGTTGCTCGCCAAGCTGCAACGGCTAGCAGCCGCTACAGCCCTGCCAAGGGCTCCAATCCGGGTCTCGATGACGAAAGCCTGGGTGGTTCTGGCAGGTGTCGATGAACAGGGAGGCATCACCCTCCGTGCGCAAGTTGAGGGTCAGGCGCAGGAAGCCAGGTTCGAGTTTTCCGCGATGAAGCTCCTGGACAAGGCAACCATCGCGGCGGCGCTTGCCACAGCCGAACCGGACAACCAAACGCTACAGGCATCTGTCGGCTTCTACCTTGAATGCGCAGGACACCGGCGGGCTGCGGAACCCTACTATGCCAAGGCGGGCAATGCAGCGCGCGCCCAGTTCGACCGCCTGTTCGACGGCAGTCCGTAGCACCGCCCAGACGACGGAAAAAGCCCGCATCAACGCCATGAACCGATGTCATCAAGCACACCCAAGAGTCACCTGATGATGATCGTCATCCCGGAAGGGGGAACCGGGATGTTCGTGATGACAATATCGTCGATGCTGCCCTGATCGCGCGACCGAAGGAAGAGCGTCTTGAAGTCCGTGGGCGCGAAACCGGAAGGCAGTTCCAAGGCCATGGCCTGCATGCCGGCAACCGCCGTCCATGTGCCCGATGGCACGAGTGGATTGCCGCTGTATTGGTCGATAAAGAAGGACGCGGTGCCTGCCACCAGGTCGACCGTCAGCAGGCAGTCGAAATACAGGTAGCCGCCGCCGATGATCCCGTTCGTGGTATCGTTGTTCGCATCCGATGTGAACCGCCAACTGGCAAGGCTGCTCCCAATCACGATAAACGGTGCGCCGCTGGCATCACCGAGCCCCAGTTGACTGATACGGCTCGATCCGGCAACCGAGTACCATGCGACGCTGAAGGCCTTGACGCCTTTGACTAAAGGCCATGCTGCATCACCGCTACAGGCCCGATAGGCCGTGGCAATATCGGCCCCCGTACTCGAGGACCAGGTGCCGGCAGAGACGTTGCCACCGGTGGTACCGCGAGCTCTCATACCCGACAACAGCGTCTGCGTGCCTACCCACCCGTCCTGTCCGGCGAGAAACGCGTCGCCTCCTGTCAGATGATCGAAATCATACGTGAAGAAGGACGGCACGGTCGCCGTGGCCGTAAAGGTCAACGGTGACCCTCCCAGACCTACGCTCGTAGCCGTCGCCGTCTGCCCACCTGCCTGCTGTCCCAGAGTCCAGGTGGCTGTCGCGATCCCATTCGTATCCGACAGCACCGGATTTACACTGCCTAACGACCCGCCGCCGGTCGCCGCGGCGAAGATAATCCCCACGCCGGCAACAATGATCCTCACCGGCGCTGCCACCGGCGCGTACCCACGCTGTGCCTATCGAAACAGGAAGACCGTTCCACGGGGTACGAACGGCGAGTAATCGACCGTCAGCAACGGGTGCCAGGAAGGATTCGCATGTTCTTTTGTGGCGAAGCCCAGCCGGGTCGCGCTGGTGTTGAGGCTGTTCAGATAAAAGCCGGCGTTCACGCCGCCGTGGGCCCACGATTCGAGAAGCGCCAGGTCGAATGCGTTCGTGATGGTGAAGGTCAGTGTCTGGCCGATGGTGACGGCGTCGACCTGGGGCACGTAGACTTCCGAGGCCACGGAGGCCAGACTCGCATTGGTCTCGGCAGGCCCGGGAGTATTGGGGTGGCTCGCGTTCCCTCCGAGCAGATCGCCGGCGGCCCACGGATCGCTTGCGTACTTGCGATACCCGCCGCAGGCCTCACCCGTCCCAGCCGTCGTGCCGTTCTTCGTCCCCTCGACCCAGTCGGCATCGACATCGCGGATTGTGTAGAGCGCGAAGGTGTTGGCCCCGGTGCCGTACTTCCCGCTAACGGTCAGCGTCAGGTCTGCCGAGGTGATCGCGCTGAACCGGCCGGCGAGGTTGGTGATGCTCCTGAACCGGAGGATGGCGCAATGGTTGGGGAAGAAGATGGTCTTGCCCACATACATTTCGGTGCTGATCCCGTAGTTGTTGTTATCGCCCCCCACCGTGGGCTGCTCGTTCGGGTTGAGTCGACAATCATCCGAGGGGAAGAAGCCTTCCAGCGTTGTCGCGCTTGCCACGGCGCTCACGGCGGAAGTGTTGCCCGCCGCATCGTATGCGCTCAGCTGGTAGGCATAGGTGGTGGACGGTACCAGTCCCGTGTCCGTGTAGCTCGTGCTCGCTGTCGTATCGAGCGGAACCCCATCGCGCAGGATGCTGTACCCGGTGACAGCGATGTTGTCGGTCGAGGCGTCCCAACTCAGCGCGACCTCGGTGGCCGACAACCCCGTGGCCGTGAGATTCGAGGGAACGCTGGGCGCCTGCGTATCCGGAGGGAACGTCTGAGCACTGGCAACGGCGCTCACGGCAGAGGTATTCCCCGCCGCATCGAATGCCTGCACCTTGTAGGCATAGGTCGTGGCCGGCGAAAGGCCGGAATCCAGGTAGTTCGTTTCCGTGGTCGTATCGATCGGGGCATCGTCGCGCAGGATGCTGTACCCGGCAACGGCGAAGTTATCGGTCGAAGCGTTCCAGGTCACGGCGATGTCGCTGCTTGTCAACGCTGTCGCCGTGACGTTCGCCGGAATGCTTGGCGCTTCTGTGTCGGCGCTGATCGGCGTGTACGTGATCTCCAGCTTGGGGTGCGAGGAGCTGGTGGCGTGCTCTTTCGTGGCGAAGGCGAGCCGCGTTCTGCTGGTATTAAGGCTGTTAATGAAGAAGCCGGCATTCGCATCGCCGTTAGCCCAGGATGTGAGGACTGCCAGGTCATCGGGGTCGCTGATGCTGAAGCTGACCTCTTGACCATTGGTGACCGTGCTCATATTGGGGATAAGCACCTGATCGACAATGGAGGCCAGGCTGGCATTCGTGACGGCCGTGCCGGCCGTGCTGGCGGTGACGCCCTTGCCAAGCAGGTCACCGCCTGCCCAGGAGGTCGTGTTGAACTTTCTGTAGTGGCCACAATTCTGGCCAACCGCGGCCGTTGTGCCATTCATGGTCCCTTCGATCCAATCCGCGTCAACATTGCGGATCGTAAACAGCACGAATGTGTTCGGCTTGTTGACTTCGTTAATGTAGACGCTATCGACCGTCAGGGTCAGGGTCGCCGAATCGATTGAGGCGAATTCCCCGGCCAAAGCCGAGACATCGAAGCGCATGATTCCGCAAAAGTTTGCAAAGAAGGCAGTCTTTCCAACCAGCATCGTGGTGGTAATGCCGTAGTTATTGTTGTCGCCGGTTTCGTTGCCCTGGGGGTTGACGGGGTTGAGCCGGCAATCGGCCGAGGCGGGAAAGTTCGTCGTGTCCGCCTTAGCGGCCAGGGGTGCGAGCACGACGCATCCCGCCAGTGCCAGCGCCGTGACAACCCGTGGCACGCTCCCGGCGGCGCCGAGACCGTGATGGACGGCGCTCCCTGCTCTCAGAGCCTTCCAAGTGCCCTGCATTTCTTGATGCCTCATCGTGAACCTCCGCGTTGCGTGTTGATGACCTCCGCGCTACGGCGGCGGCGTGCCGGCGAGGGCGTGGCATCTGCACGTAATTGTAGCGCACGCCGACCACGGGTGTCAACGGAAAAGTTGCTCTTTATTGATATCCTGTCAAACTCACACTCGTAGCCGTCACCGTCTGCCCACCTGCCTGCTGTCCCAGAGTCCAGGTGGCTGTCGCGATCCCATTCGTATCCGACAGCACCGGATTTACACTGCCTAACGACCCGCCGCCGGTCGCCGCGGCGAAGATAATCCCCACGCCGGCAACAATGATCCTCACCGGCGCTGCCACCGGCGCGTACCCACGCTGTGCCTATCGAAACAGGAAGACCGTTCCACGGGGTACGAACGGCGAGTAATCGACCGTCAGCAACGGGTGCCAGGAAGGATTCGCATGTTCTTTTGTGGCGAAGCCCAGCCGGGTCGCGCTGGTGTTGAGGCTGTTCAGATAAAAGCCGGCGTTCACGCCGCCGTGGGCCCACGATTCGAGAAGCGCCAGGTCGAATGCGTTCGTGATGGTGAAGGTCAGTGTCTGGCCGATGGTGACGGCGTCGACCTGGGGCACGTAGACTTCCGAGGCCACGGAGGCCAGACTCGCATTGGTCTCGGCAGGCCCGGGAGTATTGGGGTGGCTCGCGTTCCCTCCGAGCAGATCGCCGGCGGCCCACGGATCGCTTGCGTACTTGCGATACCCGCCGCAGGCCTCACCCGTCCCAGCCGTCGTGCCGTTCTTCGTCCCCTCGACCCAGTCGGCATCGACATCGCGGATTGTGTAGAGCGCGAAGGTGTTGGCCCCGGTGCCGTACTTCCCGCTAACGGTCAGCGTCAGGTCTGCCGAGGTGATCGCGCTGAACCGGCCGGCGAGGTTGGTGATGCTCCTGAACCGGAGGATGGCGCAATGGTTGGGGAAGAAGATGGTCTTGCCCACATACATTTCGGTGCTGATCCCGTAGTTGTTGTTATCGCCCCCCACCGTGGGCTGCTCGTTCGGGTTGAGTCGACAATCATCCGAGGGGAAGAAGCCTTCCAGCGTTGTCGCGCTTGCCACGGCGCTCACGGCGGAAGTGTTGCCCGCCGCATCGTATGCGCTCAGCTGGTAGGCATAGGTGGTGGACGGTACCAGTCCCGTGTCCGTGTAGCTCGTGCTCGCTGTCGTATCGAGCGGAACCCCATCGCGCAGGATGCTGTACCCGGTGACAGCGATGTTGTCGGTCGAGGCGTCCCAACTCAGCGCGACCTCGGTGGCCGACAACCCCGTGGCCGTGAGATTCGAGGGAACGCTGGGCGCCTGCGTATCCGGAGGGAACGTCTGAGCACTGGCAACGGCGCTCACGGCAGAGGTATTCCCCGCCGCATCGAATGCCTGCACCTTGTAGGCATAGGTCGTGGCCGGCGAAAGGCCGGAATCCAGGTAGTTCGTTTCCGTGGTCGTATCGATCGGGGCATCGTCGCGCAGGATGCTGTACCCGGCAACGGCGAAGTTATCGGTCGAAGCGTTCCAGGTCACGGCGATGTCGCTGCTTGTCAACGCTGTCGCCGTGACGTTCGCCGGAATGCTTGGCGCTTCTGTGTCGGCGCTGATCGGCGTGTACGTGATCTCCAGCTTGGGGTGCGAGGAGCTGGTGGCGTGCTCTTTCGTGGCGAAGGCGAGCCGCGTTCTGCTGGTATTAAGGCTGTTAATGAAGAAGCCGGCATTCGCATCGCCGTTAGCCCAGGATGTGAGGACTGCCAGGTCATCGGGGTCGCTGATGCTGAAGCTGACCTCTTGACCATTGGTGACCGTGCTCATATTGGGGATAAGCACCTGATCGACAATGGAGGCCAGGCTGGCATTCGTGACGGCCGTGCCGGCCGTGCTGGCGGTGACGCCCTTGCCAAGCAGGTCACCGCCTGCCCAGGAGGTCGTGTTGAACTTTCTGTAGTGGCCACAATTCTGGCCAACCGCGGCCGTTGTGCCATTCATGGTCCCTTCGATCCAATCCGCGTCAACATTGCGGATCGTAAACAGCACGAATGTGTTCGGCTTGTTGACTTCGTTAATGTAGACGCTATCGACCGTCAGGGTCAGGGTCGCCGAATCGATTGAGGCGAATTCCCCGGCCAAAGCCGAGACATCGAAGCGCATGATTCCGCAAAAGTTTGCAAAGAAGGCAGTCTTTCCAACCAGCATCGTGGTGGTAATGCCGTAGTTATTGTTGTCGCCGGTTTCGTTGCCCTGGGGGTTGACGGGGTTGAGCCGGCAATCGGCCGAGGCGGGAAAGTTCGTCGTGTCCGCCTTAGCGGCCAGGGGTGCGAGCACGACGCATCCCGCCAGTGCCAGCGCCGTGACAACCCGTGGCACGCTCCCGGCGGCGCCGAGACCGTGATGGACGGCGCTCCCTGCTCTCAGAGCCTTCCAAGTGCCCTGCATTTCTTGATGCCTCATCGTGAACCTCCGCGTTGCGTGTTGATGACCTCCGCGCTACGGCGGCGGCGTGCCGGCGAGGGCGTGGCATCTGCACGTAATTGTAGCGCACGCCGACCACGGGTGTCAACGGAAAAGTTGCTCTTTATTGATATCCTGTCAAACTCACAAAAGTCCACGGATCACCGCTGGAGTATATGGAACGTGCTGTACTATAAGCACTTAACATACACTTAGCTCCGAGACTCAATAACACTTAGAGCGATGAATTGGGGAATATTCAGCCCTTTTTGGACACGCGAGCCGGTCCCGTATGCTCTCGAGCAGGCGTGCGGCCGTCTGAGACCTCACCTGCGTGCATCTGTTGCGGCGGGAGGCTATCTGACGAAGATCACGGTGGCGTTACCGCCCGGCGCGACGTGCAGCGGCAAGTCTTCGTAGGCGTCAGCCAGGATGAAGCTGTCCACCTGGGTTTTGGCCGCCCGCCACTGGATCTTGGCGGTGTTGCCGTTGGCGTAGTCTGGCTTGCAACCCGTGACGGCGGCATCCGGCGTTGGCAATTCGGCTTCGGTGGCGGCGACCGGGTTCACCCACAGGCTTAAATCGTAGAGGTCGCCGCCGCCGCAGACCTGCCGCAGCACCAGAGTCGTGGGCGCGCATGCCCGTCGTGCTAACCCATCCGTCTTGCCCGTGGATGTACGCATCCGCCCCCGTGAGGTTGTTGAAGTTGTACGTGTACACCGCGATATCGGCCAAACCAACGTGCGGAACCACAAAGCCCACCAGTGCAACCGCCAGCATCCGAGCCACGATGGATCTGATCACTTGATCTGCTCCTTCCAGCCTTTTCACTCCGGCATGAATTGTTGATATTTTTTGCAGCCATACCCGCAGTTACCAACATATAATAATATGAATACTCCGCTTTATCAACGCAAGAATGCACTATTATTAACTTTTTCAGCGTCAATCAAATTGCAGGCTCAACGGGCGTGCGGACAGCGAGCCGCTGTCCCTCCCTATGTGTATCCAACCGCTTTCTGAACTCTGCTCATAAGTTACCCCTTCGTTTTTTGCACACCGCCGTGGGTGGCTTACCAACCAGTTATTCGCCCCGCAGCAGATGTCTTGCTTGCCTCATTTCTTCAGCGCTTCGTAGATGCCCTGTGCGATCAGGTCCGCAAGGATCGCGTTGCCCCTGTCGTTGGCATGCACCCCGTCGCCGGTCAGCAGTCGGCCCTTGAAGGCCAGAGAACCGCCGATCTGCGGCTCCCACCCATGATTCTCGTAGTAGGCCATGAACGCCCTGCGAAGATCCACGAGCGCCGTTCCGGTGTCGGCAGCAACCTTGCGGGTGATCTCCGCGTACTGGTCGCAGACGGCTTTGCGGTCGCCTGCGGTTTCATCCCAGATGGCCAGGGTCGCCAGCACCGGCACGGTGCGGTTCGCCCGAGCGGCTCCGATCATGTCCCGTAGCGCCTGTTCGAACGCTTCGGGAGACGTCTTCCGCCACCAGACGTCGTTGACGCCGATGAAGATCGTGGCCACATCCGCCTTGTCCGCGACGAGCGTCTCGGCGAAGGGCTTCGGTGAGGTGCTGCCGAAATGCGTCTTGGCCGTGTCGCCGTCACGGAGCGTCAGCACGCCGCCACCGTTGACACCGTGGTTGACCAGCCTGATCGCCATCCCTTTCGTGCCTTCGCCCTGCGCCAACGCACGATCAAGCAGGCCGATATAGACGTTCTGCCAGGTGAGCGAATCGCCGAAGAGCGAAATGACCATGCCATCCTTCAGAGGCGTACCTGTGCCGCTCAGGTTCGCACGGCCGGGCACCTCGTACAGCGATGCCCGCAGGGCGACAGCCTTCCCTGACAGGTCGAAGGGCGGATCGATGGGCGCGACCGGATCGCCCGGAACCAGTTCGCCGTCGTCCCTGAGAACAGCCTGGAAGAGCCCGGGAGCACGGTTTGATGGGTTGACAAATCCGATTTGCCGAACCTGCCCGGGCGTGAGCCCGGCGCTTCCACCTGCCATGCGGATACGGTCCTCCCCCTCCGTCCAGTCCGCCAGCGCCAGTGTCCGTCCGGCAGTCCACTCCAGTCCTTGGCTGTCGTCGAAGCGCAGCTCAACCGCCTTGTTGCCCAACAGCAATCGGCGGTCGTACCGAAGATCCAGCGACCCGGCGGTCTCGGTGGCGCCGAACACCATCAACTCGTTGACGTGCTGACCAGGGTTCGCGCTGTTCTTCAGCATCGTGAGCCGGACGAAACGGGCGGGCACCGGATCGAAAAAGTGCTCGCTGCCTGCCGCCGTGGAGACGTCCGCGTTCGTACTGCTGTCGACAACACGCGTCCATCCCGCTCCGTCAGGCGAGGCATCGACCGCGTACTGGTAGCGCCGCACACCATCATGGAAAAGGTACACGCCTACACGGTTGATCGAGAAGGTCTCCTGCAGATCCACCTGCAGCCAGGACGGGGTCTTGCCGCTGTGCCACCCGGACTCGTTGGTCGGTACGCCATCGACCACCTTCGCCGGGAAGGCGGTGCCCTGCGTCTCGCCGTCGATGGTGACGGGCTTGTTCAACGCCAGGTTGGTTTCGCCCAGCGCGGCGAGGACCGGTAAGAATGACAGCCAGATGACCTGGGCCGCGTATCGTGTTCTCATGGTATTCATGGTTGGAGCGCCTCGTAGATGCCCTGTGCGATCAGATTGGCGAGAAGGCCGTCCCCACGGGCGTTGCTATGCACACCGTCGTGATTCAGCCAATTGGCGTCCAAGGTCCAGCTCCCGCCGGGTCGGACGGTGACGGCCTCGTTTGCCAGGCAGGCCAGGAACGCCGCGCGCAGATCCACCAGCACCGTGCCGGTTTCGCGGGCCACGGCGCGCATGACGTCGGCATAGACATCGCAGTCCGGGTTCGGCTTGATCGGGGTATCCTTGAGAATCGCCAGTGTCGCCAGCACCGGGATCGTCTTGTTGGCTCTTGCCTGGGCCACCAGCTCGCGCAGCATCTGGCCATACGCCTCAGGCGTGCTCTTCTTCCACCAGACGTCATTGACGCCGATGAAGATTACAGCCACATCCGCCTTGTCGGCGGCGATCGTCTGGGCAAAGGGTTCAGGCTTCGTGTTCCCGGAACGGTTCTTCGAATCCTGCCCGTCCCGGATTGCCTGCACACCGGCGCCATTGACGCCGTTGTTGACGACACGGACACCCAGAGCCTTCGAACCCGCTCCCGCCCGAATCCCTTGGTGGAGGGTACTCACCAATCCGCCGCCCCACGTGATGGAGTCGCCAAAGACGGAGATGACCATTCCTTGCTTGAGCGGCGTTTCGGCCCCCCCGAGCCGAGCCAGGCCCGGAACGGCGTACAACGCCCGGCGGGCCTCGTAGGCTTCGGTGGACATGTCGATGGGCAGATCGATCGGCTGCACCATCGTTCCGGTGGGGACAAGCTCACCCTGTGCACTGAGCGAGGCGGTATAGGTGCCTGGCCGTAACCCTGCGGGGTCGGAGAACCCGATCTGGGCCAGTTGAGCGGCAGTCAGGCCCTTGCTGCTGGTGCCGACATGGAGGGCACTGCGATCTTTTCCGCCGTTGCGGATAATCAGGGCGCAACCGGGTTTCCAGGCCTTGGTGCTGCTATCGGCAAAGACGAGCCGTCCGCCGGCGTCGCCCAGGTCGATAACCCCGTCGCTCTGCAGATCCAGCGCACCAACCGTTTCGGTGTGGCCGTGCAAGGCCAGGGTCGGGTTCGTGCCGGCGAAGGTCAACGGCGAGGCATCCGCAATCTGCTCATCCGAATCCCAACGCAGGGTGCCCAAAGCCGACAGTACAACCGGCCCTGCCACGGCGGTCACCCCGTCGGGCTTCGCCAACCGCGTGTCATCCTTGCCCCCCCCGAAGGTGGTGATTCCGGTGAGGGTGCTTGGCATGTCGCCCGAAATGGTGGTGCCGTGGTTGACGAAATGGACATTGCCTTCGCCCCGCAGGCGGGCTGACAAGCGGGTGGGGCACCCTCCGCCGTTGGTGATCTGCCACGTCACCCCTTTCTCGACAGTGACGGAGCCATCGAGGACGCAGTAGGTCTGGCCGGTCCAGCGGGAATCGGCGGCGATGACGAGATCCCGCGAGCAGTGGACCCGCGATCCGAGGTTAAGTTGCCCGCCCAGCAGGCGGACAGGCAACGGGCCCCCGCCCAGCGCGCCGTTGTTTCCCATCAGGAGCGAACCGCTCTCGAGGGTTACCGAGCCGACATATCCGGTGTTGACACCGGTCATGACGACCGTGCCGTCGGGCACACCACTGACGACCAGTTCGCCGTCACCGCGGATCGTCCCCGAAATCGAGAGACGCTCGGCTCCCAGGTACCAGCGGTTCTCGTTGCGGAACTCCACGCGGCCAGCCAGGAGAATCGGGGCGGAAATGGACTGAGAACCATCCGTGCCTGGCCGGGTCAGCGGTTTGAAGACAACGCGCGCCCCGTCGCCCAGCCGCAGCGTCTCGCCTTCGATCACGCACACGTGCCGTGCCTGCGGATCGAAGGTGATGGTGCCTACGTCCGTCTCGCGGCTGAGGTGGATCGTGGCATTCGTGGCCAGATCGGCGATGATCGCGTGATCCCCCTTGCCGGGCACACCAGTGCCTGGGTTCCAGTTGGCCGGCGTGTGCCAGTCGCTATCCTTCGAGCCGGTCCATACGTAGTCGGCAGCCTGCGACAGTGTGGTGGAAACAAGCAACAGGGCGGTGATAATCGTGATCTGTGACATAGGGTTTCTCCTTGAATGTTCGGACTTCCGGGTTATTTCTTTTCGTAGACGCGAAACTCGACCAGATGAACGGGGTTGGCCTGGGGCCAGGCGCTGCCGCCCAGCATAGTGATCCGGGCGTAGCGCGCCGTCGTTGGTGTGAAGGTATGCGTTTCGCCCGCCGGGGTACTTGGCCGGGTGTTCGTGCTCATGTCGACAACCTGTGTCCACGTTTCGCCGTCGCGGGAGACTTCAACCGTGTAACGGTAGGAGCGGCCTCCGTCCCAGTAGGGGAACACGGATGCCATTCCCAGTTCGTACTCGCCCTGCAAGTCAACCTGCAGCCATTGCGGCCCCGGGGCGGCCCACCACGCACGGTCCCTGAACACGGAGCCATCAACGGCGTGCCCGGGCTGGTTGTCCCCCTGCGTCCCGTCGGAACTGGTGACGGGCTTGCCCGTGGTCAGGTTCTTCTCGAAGTTCACGTAGCGGAATGTCTTTGCGCTCACGTGCCCGATGCGAGTCCCGTCCGCACCGAACAGTGCCGCGCGGAGGTCCGTATCTGACTTGAAGGTCAGGGGGCTTTCATAGCGCTCCGAGGACGCGGCCGGCTCGCTGCCATCGACGGTATAGCGGATCGTCCCCTCCTTGACGATGCACTCCAGCGCCAGGGTCAGTTCCTGACCAAACGCATTGCCGGTCTCGGAGGGTGCGCTCGTCTTGAGGTCGATCAATCCCCGTGCCCGGATATGGACCGGCGCGATCAGGCGGGACACCAGGGATTCCGTCACCGCGCGACGACGGACGAACGCTTCCTCCGCAAAGGTGTTGTCCGGCCCCCATGTGCGTTCCTGCCGGTCGGGAATGCGGGGCAGGTAACTGCTGATCAGTGCCTCGGCGCTCATCTCCCAGAACGGCACCATGGCTCCCAGCACCGTGTCCGTCCGCTTCAGGGTGTCGCCATTGCAGACATACATACTCCACTCCGGCCATGGTACACCATAGACCCAGGGCACCGTGATGACCGGAATGCCCTTGGCGACGAACTTCGCAGCCGTCCGGTTCCGGTCAGCCCACGGCATGTGGATGATGTCGTCGGACGCATAGTTACCCGCGCCTTCCCAGATGATCGCCACTTTGCCACGCTTGCGAACCATATCGTTCAGGCTGCGCATAAAATGGTGGAACAGTTCGCTGCCGGCTTTGAGCCCGCGCTTCTCCATGAAATGCTTTGTGTCGGGCAGTTCAAGCAGTCTGCCCATCGTGGTCTCATCGCCGCCGATGTGGAAGTAAGGGGAGCTCTGGAAGAGGTCGCACACTTCCCCGATGATCGTGTCGAGCGCGGCATACGTCTCCTCCTTGCCGATATGAATCATCGGCAAGTCGATCGGTTTCCCGTCGGCCCCGATCGAGGCGAACAGCTCCGGCATGGCCCGGCGCATGGCGGCGGAATGCCCCGGCAGGTCGATCTCGGGTACCAGCGTGATGCCGCGGGCCGCGGCGTAGGCGACCAGGGCCTTCAGGTCTTCCCGTGCGTAGACCGTCGGCGGAATCCCCCCGTGCGCCGCCGTGTTCTTCGTGCCCAGCAAGGGGTATGCGATGGACGGGAACGTCCAGCCTTGGTCGTCGGCGAGGTGCAGGTGCAGGTAGCGCACCTTGTACACGCGGCAGGCCTGGATCGTCTGCTCGATCGCGGACAGCGGGATTCGCTGGCGGCCAAGATCGACCATGACGCCCGTGAAGTCGGCGTGCGGCCAATCCTTGACGCGGAGCTTCGGCAGACGAACCGTTGCCCCTTGCGATTCGAGCAACTGGAGCAGCGTGGCGGTGCCTTCCGCAACGGCGCGGTAGTCGAAACCTTCCACCACGGCCTGCTGATCGACCACCACCGTATGGGCATAATCGCGTACCCGTGCGATCTTCTGATCCTGGACGGTCAGGATCTCGCCATCCGCCCGCAGCGAGGTGTTCACCTTCAGCACGATGTCTCCGTCAACCGCCGCTCCCGTGCCAGCCTGCAGGCGCAGGCCGGTGGCCAGGTGTATCTCGGCGCGCAGGATGTCTGCCAGTGGCTGAAGAGCAGGAGTAGCCGCCACGACGCGGCTTGCGGGGGTTAGCTCGAGAACGCCCTCCGCCTCGATCAGTGCCTTCGGACTCGGGATCAGGTTCAGCCCCGCGTACGACACCCCGGACGAGAGCAGCAGCACGGCGGTGGCCAGCCAGGTTGCAGGACGCATGATCGCCGGTGGAATTGGAAATACTCTACGGTTGCGCATAAGACTCCCCTCTGTAGGTCCCTGGGCACGGCAACAATACCGCATCGCCCGTAACACTGGATAAACATATCAAGCAGGACAAAAGATAGCAAGGCAATAATCAACAAATTCTTTAATATCTATTCTACTCATATATATTGCAATTCGCATTTTTTAATAAGCTTTATAGCCATATCCCACCATTTAGCGTTATATCAATATTGATCAATCATAGCCAATTCATGCGATGCTTGCGGTCTCCGCGCCGCCACCCCGGACGCGCATCATCCCGAGTAATGGCCCGCGTAACGCTCCATGGCATCCATCAGCGCACCGGCATTGGACAGAGGCACTCCGGGATACATGCCGTAGATCATCAATAATCCCCCGCGGCTGGACCCCAGTTTCTCGACCTCGGTCCGGATCAGGCGGTCGATCGCCACGGCCGTTCCGCGCGCGGTGATGTCCTGGCGGTCGATGTCGAGATCAATGCAGACGCGCCCGGCGAATCTCTGCGCGATCCAGTCGACGCCGTTCACCAGGTCCTGCAGGTTGATGACGTCCACCCCGCCTTCGACGAGGTCATCGGCCAGCGTGCGGATGTCCCCGTCGGAATGCATGTGGACGATGCAGCCACGGTCGCGCACCGGTTTCATCAGCCGGGTGTAGACGGGTTGGATAAAACGGCGGAACAATTCCGGCGACAGCATCGGCCCGACCTGCATACCAAGGTCTTCCGGAAAGCTCATCAGGTCCGGCTCCAGTTCCATCCAGTGCCGCACGTACTGCTCGTTGAAGTCGGCAAGATGCTCAATGAGACGGAGCAGGCGCGGTTCCCCGTCCAGCATGTCGAAGAGCAGGTTCTCATAGCCCCGGATATCCTGGAGCCGCAGGAAGGTGTGGCCATGCGGCAGTCCACCCATCACGATCTGGCCCGCCGCCTTCTGCCTCTGCACCCGGCGATGCACATCCCCCCAGTCCACAGGGAAGGTCCCATCGGTCACGCCCGGATCCGGAATGCGGTAGCCCTCGAACGCCGCCCAGTCCGCCAGCGGATGCCCGTGCACGGAACCGGTGATCCCGTCCTCGCAGGTCTGCCAGACACACCCCCAGGAATCGGTGTACGGGGCATCCCGGAGCTGATTTGGCAGGTAGCTCGGCGTCACGGTCGCGCGCCGCGCAAAATTCGGGAACAGGAACGGATGCGCTTCCATCAGGTCCTGCAAGGCGGTCTGGTCATAATGGTGCCAGCAGGCCCCGTTGATGTGGAAAGTCATCGGGATCCAATCCGGAGTTTCGAATCGGATTGCCCTCAGTGTGTTCTCTCGTGGTGTCATCGCGATACTCCCCTTGCGACACGTCCTTCCCTGCGACGGCGGAGCGCAAGCAATGCTTCTACATCAACATTCAAAAGATCCTTCCGGGATTGGTCTGCAAGAACATGGCCCGCAGCCGACCCGACGGCCAGGCATGGCATGCCCGCCGCGTGCGCCGCCTCCACCCCGGCAGCCGCATCCTCGATCACAAGACAGCGCGACGGCGCGACTCGGAGCGCCTTGGCCGCCCTGTGAAAAACCTCGGGGTCTGGCTTTGAATGGACGATGTCATTCCCGTTGACAACGGCATCGAAGGCACTCGCGAGGCCGATGCGCTCCAGAATCGTGCCCGCGTTTCGACTAGAGGAGGCGACGGCCGTCCTGATCCCGCGCTCGCGCAGGCGGTCGAGAAGCAGCATGACACCGGGCAGGATGTCGCGCCCGTCGAGCGTCGACAGCAGGGCGCGGTACGTCTCGTTCTTGCGATCCGCCATGGCCTGCCGCTGCGCCGGCAGATAATCTCTTCCCGCCTTTTCCAGGAGAATCGACAGGCTCTCCATGCGGCTGACACCGCGCAACCGTTCATTGACAGCAACATCGAAGGGGATGCCCTCGCTGTCCGCCAACGCTTTCCACGCCCGGTAGTGAAGCCCGTCCGTGGACACGACCACGCCGTCGAGGTCGAACAACACGGCGCGGATGGGGGTTGTCGGTCGCGGCCTGGACCGGGGCGGCGGCAGGCGCCAGTCCCCCGCCAGAGACAACGCCTGCCCGGGACGCAGCGTCCGCCTCCGCCCGCCAATCTCGAGAGGGATGGCGCTTCCGGAGCCCTCGACCGCGATATCCAGCCGCTCGGGCGTGACCGCGAAGCGCAGCCGCACCCCGTGGTAGAGCGTACTGAACGCCAGTGACTTCCAGTGCCTGGGCAGACGGGGTGCCACCGACAGGTGGTCGGGCATCACGCGCACGCCGCCGAAGCCGGACACGATCGCCGACCAGCCCGCTCCCAGACAGGCGGCGTGCAATCCCGCGTCCGTGCTGTCGCCGCGACGGCAACCGTCGACCTCGCAGGCCATGCGCAGGTAGGGATAGGCTTTTTCAGGACGCCCGCAATCGAGGCTGAAAAGAACATGCAGCGCCGGCGAGAGACTCGACGCATGCAGGGTCACGGGAAAGTAGCGGTTGAAGTTGCGCAGGAAGATCTCCGGCGAGCTGAGCTCCGGAAGGAGATGCAGCAGCAGGAGCACGTCGGCCTGCTTGATCTGCTGTCGCGGATGGCTGAAGTACCCATCGAACTGCTCATAGATCCCCGTCGCGGAATCAAAGCCTAGTGGCAAACGGTCCGCGATGTCGCGCCAGCGCCGCCGCTCCGCCCGCTTCACGCCGTGTTGCCTCAGGAATGCGCGATACGCCCTGGGACGTTCCTCGGCACAGCGGTCGAGGAGATCCGCCGCCCACCGCAGGTTCCAGGCTGCCATCGCGTTCGTGTAGACGCTATTGTTGACATCGGAGTGATACTCGTCCGGACCGATGACGTTGCGGATATGACAGGCGGATCCAGTGACACCGCCTGTTTCCGCGACAATAGAGGCCCAGTAGCGGGCCGTCCCGACCGCCGTCTCGAGCGCCGGGCCGTAGAGCAGCGCCGTGTCACCCGTGGACAGGATGTGTTGATGGTATCCCATCGGCACGTCGGCATTGATGTGAATCTCCTGCTCGCCGCCACGCCAGCGGAAATAGCCACCCCTGCTGAGTGGCAGCCACCTCGGGCATTCCTCGCGGCCTGTCTCCGCGGACTCCCATGGGAACTGCACGCCCTCGGCACCGCTTGCAGCGGCGTTGGCACGGGCAGCATCCAGACGGTCGTACCGGTACTTGAGCAGCGACTCGGCGATGTCCGGGAACTGCTGGCTGAAGAACGGCAGCATGTAGATCTCGGTATCCCAGAAAATGTGCCCGTTGTAACCGGGTCCCGTGAGTCCCTTGGCCGGAATGCTGGCACTCAGCCCGAGCCGCCAGTTGTGGAGGGAGGCCGACTGCAGAAGCTGGAAGACAAAGAACCGCGCCATGGTCTGCGCCATGCGGTCGCCCTTGATTCCAATGTCGGCGTCCCGCCAATAGGCGGACCATTCCTCCGCATGCTCACGCGCAAGCGCGGAAAAACCGGGGCATGCGGCGACCTCGGCATGAACCGCGCTCAGCGGGTCCTTCTGGCGCAGATCGTTCCGGATGCTGACGACCTTCTCGACGGTGTATGTCCGACCCTGCTCCGCATGAAATGTCAGGGCAACGCCGGCCAGGTGTGCATCCCGTACCGGTCGCTCCGTAAACGACGCGTCCGCGCGGCCCGCGTGGAACGCATGCCTGGCGGCCACAGCCACGCCGATCCCGGTCTGCAGCGAACGCAGGGCATACCAGGCCGTGCATTCATCCGACCCCGAATCGGTCTGTCGCGTCTGCACGATGCCATCGGGATATCCCCCGCGAGCATCCAGCAGCGAGGACACGGTCAACGTACCCGAGTAGTTCAAGGGCGTAATGCGATACCGGATCGCCACGATGTTCGGACGGCTCTGACTGACCAGGCGGCAGGATTCAATACGCGTCCGACGGTTCATTGCATGCACGAAACGGGTCACCCGCTTCAACGTGCCCGCACGCATGTCAAGTGTGGTTGTTTCTTCTTCCGGCGCAACCGCCGGGTCCGTGACGAGCGTGTCCCCGTCAAACAGGCGCATGGCGAAAACGTTGGGCAGGTTCACCAGTCGTGACGGGCGCCGATACTTGGGCGGCTCGTCCTGCTGCCGGGCAGGGCGTCCGTACACTTCGGCCATCAGCGTCATCGGCAGGTCAGGCGGCGCCGGGTCGGCCTCTTCGCGAGAGCCGCGGATGCCAAGGAGCCCGTTGCCAAGCGTGAACACGCTCTCCCAGTACGCCCGCTCCTCCGGCCGCGGCGAGGAGCACACGATCTTCCAGCCCCGCAGAGGCGAGGTGTCAACGGGCCGTCCGGTGCTCTTCATCCGGGGAGCATCCTTTCTTCCGCATGTTCACAGACAGGAGACCGGGGGCACCACCGGCCATTTCGAGCATGTCCTGCACCAGCAGGTTCCATCCGATGAAGCCCCCCTCGAGCCCGCTCCTTGACTGACCGGCGGAGGGAGCCAGCGGAGCACCCGTTTCCGCGTCGTAGTTCTCGTGCATCGACCCAATCGCCTCGATGTCGGTCACGCACAGCCCCGCCACCCTCCCTGCCAGGTCGGCCTCTTCGGCGCGGAACCCGTAGTGCAGCAGCGCGGTCGCATAGAAATAGCAGGCAATCGGCCATATGGGCCCCTGCCAGTTCGAGTACGGCACGATCATGTTGACGTTGTTGTATTCATGATCCTGCCGCGACAGGGTCCGCAGCCCGTGAGGGCTGAGCATATGGGCTTTGTTCCAGAGATAAGCGCGGATCATCGCCTGCCCCCCGGTGCGCGGCAGCATACCGGCCCAGAGCGGCACGAAATTGGAGAAGGAAACGCGCCGTATCCATTCGCGCGTCTGCCGATGACGATTCCAGCAGCCCTGTGTACTCTCATCCCAGAGGTTTTCCATAAAGGCGGCGTGCAGGGCGTGCGCCCGCGCCTCGAAAGCATCGGCCGCATCGGTACGCCCGAGGCGCCCGGCCACCTGCGCCAGCGCGAGATACTCGCGCCACATGTACGCGTTGATATCGCACGAGAGAATCATTCCCTTCTGTGACGGATCGTTGCCGATGGCCGGGTTGTTGTCGGCTCCCGACTGCATGGCATCGTCCCAGAAGAAAAGGCCGGTGGACTCGTCCCGGTGCGTGCGTTCCCTGAGTGTCACGATCGTCACCAGGCGGTCAAAAGACGCGGACACCCAGTCGCGGGCCCCGGCATCCAGGCGCCATGCCAGCTCGACGCCCTGGGCCAGGAACGGCTTCATCTGGAAGCCGACGATCCCGGACCGCCGACCTTCGGTCGTCACGCAGCCCGGCGTCCAGCCGTTCTCGTCGGCGATAGCGATGAAGGTTCGCGCCCAGTTTGCCATGTAGACAGGCTGGGAAGGCGTTCGGCCGGCGAAGTGCAGCGCGATGAAAAACCCGTCCCAATCCCAAAGCTGTTCGTAGAATCCGCCCGGCACGACATAGTCGTAGGGGATATACCCCTTGGCCGGCTTCACAACAAGGCGTCGCAAGGCGTCGAAAGTCTTCCCCACCCGATCGAATAGTGGTGACAAGGTTGGTACGCCACCGGCTTCATCCTGCCGCCGTGTCATTGCGCCCCCCGTGATTGCAGCAGAGGAAGGTATTTATCCTGCAGCGCGGCGATACAGCTTAGCGCATCACCCGAAGGCTCATCCGCATAGGGTTCCGTGCCATGCGCCCAGGCCTCCTCCCACATCTGCAGCCTGCGACTGAAATCAACCTCATCATAGTCGCGCCCGTCTTGACGGCATGCGCGCAACTCTTCAAAATACCGGCGCCACCGCTCCAGGTAATATCCCCGGAGAAGACCGTTCCATTCCTTGCGCGCATAGTCACGCAGCATGCTGCCGCGCCTGCCCCATAGCGTCAACTGGGTACGGGCATTCCATTCGAGTAACCGTTTCTCTTCGCCTGTCTCGCCCCAGCGCTTCGCATCGGAAATCCATTTGCCGAGAAGGAATTCCCCTCGCGTACCGAGCACGGTGTCCATGTCCAGGATCAGGCCAAGGAACCGGCTTTCCGCGGCCGCCAGGCTTTCTGTGTCGCCCGACTGGAAAGCTTGCGACAGCTCGCCTTGCAGCGTGTCTGTATGGTTCGAGAGAACCTGTCTCGTGAGGTCGACCAAGTCATACAGGTAGGGTGATTTCCGTCCGATCCGGTCCGCACAGGCAAACAGTTGCTGCCAAGCCTGGGCAAGCAATGCGTTATCGTAATAGGTTGGGCGATGGTTCTTGAGTGACGGCGGCATGCACAGCACGGACGACGGGGTGCGAAGATCCGATGGACGTGCATACACGGTTTGCAGAAGCAGGGTCCAGGCGCTGATCGCCTCATCAGGCACCACGCCGTATCGCCGGCGCAGGTATCCATGCACCCATGCGCGCAATTCGGGAGGATCCCGCCGCCACATCATATCGGTGGCCAGATCGTAAACCACGGGATTCTGCTCTATCCCTTCAGGCGCAAGCCCCATGCCCACCAGACTGCCGGGTGCCGCTTCGCGCAGCGCTCGCGGCGGCTCGCTGGCGAGCTTCTCCAGATTGCCGACCATGCTGCGGTTTCCTCCGAAGTTGTGGATGACATTCCAGATCCACGGCCGACCATAGTAACTTTGCGTTCGCGACCAGACAGGGTGCTCATCACTGTTCAGATCCAGCACGATAAGCCGATCCTCGGGAAAACCGTCAAGCAGGGCTCGGATCTGCTCTTCCTGCCAGAAATCAGGATCCTCCGGATTGAAGAAGAACATCCAGCCCTGCATGACCAGAAGCGCCTCGGGATCCGCGCCCGCCGTGGCCGCGTATACGCTGGCAGCCATGGATCTGAGGTAAGCAGGATCATTGCTGGGGGGGCAGTTTTCATTAAAGGAGTCGCAGGTGTAGACATGGTCCGTGCCGTAGCGGCGGGTCTGCTCGGAAATGAAACGGTGGCCGATCTCGCCGAACAGCGGATCGTGTGGGTCAAGCAGCCACGTACCGTCAAAATGCTTCGCCCACTTGGCGAGCTGCCTTATGCCTGCATCCGGGAAATGCAGGCGTAATGCAGCCGGCACGTGCCCCGTGAATGTCGGCAGAACCGGACGCATCCCCAGTTCACGCTGCCGGGCCACAATGCGGCACTGCAGCGCCTCCTGCGCCTTGATCCAGCTCAACGGCAGCGGACCGCCCCAACCGTCCAGATTACCCATCCAGCCCCAGGCAAGGAACGCCGGTCCGGCAATGAAGCCCAGAATCTCCTCGTCACTGAGCCCCATGTCCCGATAGACCGCCAGCCAGACGGCCTCCTGCCCTGTAAGCGCCAGCGGCAGCGTAAACCCGTTGAGCGCCATCCAGTCGATCTCGCGCTCCCAACGCGCCCAGTCCCACCAGACCATACTGTAGGAGAATGTGCAATAGTTGAAACAGTAGCGCTCGCGGTAAGGACCGGCAACACGGCAGACTGTCTCTACCGGCGGCAGCTCCGTCGGTAATTCCAGCCGGGCGCCACACCACGAGAGATGCACGCTGCAGTGGTGCTTCAGATACCAGTGCAGGGCTGCAGCCTGTGCGGGAATGGACGACGCGCGCAGGACAATACGTCCCGCGACACTCTCGATCTCAAACACATCCCCGTCGCCGTCATGCGCGATACTTTCCAACGCAAACTCATTCTGGCGCCCGGGCAGTATCCGATTGATCAGGCCGACCACGCCAGCTGCATGTTGACCGTCGCTCGTATGGCATTCCCCATTCCCCATTGTTTTCTGCATAACTCGTGACCTATCCATAATACGTTGACCCTGTCATGCTATGGCAGGCCATTCCGCGCGCACACGGCCAGCTAAACACCTAATCCAAGGTTGAAATGGTCACGCGGCAGGCCAAGCGCCTTCGGTTGCAAGACCAGAGGCGCGACATGACTTACGTGATCGTGGGGGAGTCTAGAAGCTGCGAACGGTTACGTCAATAATAATAAATATCTATCCATGACATCAGGTGCCGGAATGTTACAATTCGTATTTAATAAAGCCTATCCGTGAGAACCAGGCAGATCAAAGTCACGATCAACTAGGACAAGAATAGACACATTCACCGATTATTCTATTGACTGTCCAAACCCGACGTGATTACTATGCTTGTGTTTGTACAGCAATCTGAATCCGGAAGGTGACGTAACGCCTGCAGGATGGGGCGGGAGACCGATCGCGATGGAACATGCCAATATGTTTGTGTGGGTGGTCTTCGCCGCCTTCCTGTCGGCTATCTTGTACAACGTGCGGCGGATGCGCGCCGGGCGGGAGGTCTTCCTGCGGAGGATCACCGGTCTGGAAGTTGTCGAGGAGGTGATCGGCCAGGCGACCGAACAGGATCGACCGATCATGTTCAATCCCGGTTTTGGCGGTATCGGGATAGAGTTGTTCTGCTCTCTGGCCGTGATGGGGCACGTGGTGCGACGGGCGGCCAGGCTGTCAATGCCGGTGCTGGCCCCGCTGGCCGATCCGCTGGCATACGCCATGGCCGAGGAGTACTGGAAGGACGGCTACGCCGCCGAAGGCAAGGAGGGCATGTTTCCGGTCGAGGATTGCCTGCGTTACCTTTCGAACAATCAGGCCGCTTACGCCGCGGGCGTCGCGGGCTGGATCAAGCGCGACAAGGTGGGCGCGAATCTGATCTTCGGTGAGTACGGATTCGAGGCGCTTGTCATTGCCGAGGCGGGGCAGCAGGCCGGGGCGGTGCAGATCGCCTGTACGCCGAGCTTCTTCCAGGTCCCGTTTTTTGTTGTCTCATGCGATTACACGGTATTCGGGGAGGAGTTTTACGCGGCGGGCGCGTACTTCAGTCGTGATCCGGTCCTGACAGGCAGCCTGATCGCGCAGGATTGGGTCAAGCTGCTGCTTCTGCTTGTTGTCCTGGCGGGTGTGGCCAGCCTGTCCCTGTTTGAGAGCGAATGGGTGAACGCTCTGCTGTACTGGTAACGAGGAGCGGTGTGAACCGACGAACATTTCTTAAAACACTAGCCTTCACGGTAGGTCTCTACTTTGTCCTTAATTTCCTCCTGCCGGAGAAACTGGGGGGCGATTTCGATAGCTACAATGTGCACTCGCCGACGGCCGTGCAAACCCCGGACGGAACGGTTGTGCTCTACGTCGGGCAGTACAGCAGCAAACTTGCCGCGGTTGGACGGTTGCAACCTGCGCCGTTGGGAAACACGGGGATGACCAGGATGCCAGACCACCCGGTACTTCGGCGTTCCCTGTTCATCCCGGACGACCAGCATGGAATGGCACAGTTGGATGCGGTTGTGAGCGCGGGCAGTATTGAACTTTTCTACATGGGGATCGACCGCGAGAACCGGCTCACGCTGTGCCGCGCCACCGGGAACATGGCGGGAACCGAATGGAGCAAGCAGTCGCCGCCGCATTTCCGTACCTCGATGGAACACCCCCCGGCCACGCAACCCGGAGTCTATCGCAACGGATTGCTCGGGGGGACGCTTGAGTTCTTCGCCGTGGACAAGGCCGATGACACCTGGCGTTTTGTCCTGCTGATCAAATCGCCGATCCGGGGCCGGGAAATATGGCTGGCGACCGCCACAGACCTGCAAGACCTCCGGCTTGCCCCGCAGCCACTTGTGACCGCCCACGACATCCCGCTTAATTTCACCGCATTCGATGCCCATTCCGGCCAGGATGGATGGACGTTGTTTTTTGCTTCCGAGCGCGATCTGATCTCGCTGCCGGTCGCAGCTCCGGCAGACGCCTCGCGTCGTACACTTCTACCCGATGGCCAGCGGGCGACGGGGTTGAGGCTGGAGCCCGATGCAGGGATGCTGTACCTTTCAACCTCCGCTTACCGACCATCCGGGACGCCCCCTGAAGAGTCCGCGGTGGAGACGCGGCTCGCCGCGCTGGAGATATCCGACCAGGGGCAACCGGATACGCTGCACACGACCGGCAAGCCCCCTGTGCCGACATACCTGGGACGCGGTATGCAAATGGCCGGCACGTTCCTGCAGATCATCGGCGCCATGGCCCTGTTCATCGCGGTCATCAACCTGTCGCTTTTTCACGGCAAGACACTGACGAGCCGCAGGAAGGGGTGGCCCAACAGCCTGGTCTTCTTCATTTTCCTGATCGGAATGTTCGTCGTGACCCTCATGGGAAAGGGCATGGCGGGCGGCGAAGCGCTGGACTCCGGCTGGGGGCTGGCCTATGACTTCCTCTTCCAAAGCATTGTGCAGGCAATGGGGACAGCCGTCTTCTCGATGATTACCTTCTTCATGATTTCAGCGGCCTATCGCTCCTTCCGTGTGCGCAGCCTGGATGCCGCCCTGCTGATGGCGGCGGCCTGCATCGTGATGGTCGGGCAAATGCCGCTGGGCGAGTGGCTCGGGATGATCGTGCCTGATTCGCTCTTTTTCCTGCGTTTTCCCTGGCTGAGCCAGAAACTGCTGACGGTGATCAATGCCTGCGCCTACCGCGGAGTTCTCATCGGTTTGACCGTGGGGGCCATCTCGATTGCAATCCGGATCTGGCTCGGAATGGACAACAGCGTGTATTCAGGGCTGGAGGGTAAGTCATGACGGTGCCGGTTGACCGAAAACTGGGGTTCTGGGACCGCGTTCAGCAGGCCGATCCGCGTATACTTTACCTGCTGTTTGCCGTACTGATGATTGCCCTTGAGTTTCGGACGGTGTCGATTCCAACGCCTGTACCGGCCTATGTCCAGCGCCTGTATGACCATATCGAGAGCATGCCGGCTGACAAGATCGTGATCCTGGACAGTTCCATGGATGCCGGCTGGTTCGCTGAAGCCAGAGGCACGGTTGAAAGCGTCGTCCGTCACCTGTTCCGCCGGGGCATTCGTTTTGCCGTCTTTACCAATACAACCTATTATCAAGGGCAGCAACTGGGACCGCAGATCATCAATCCCATTGCCCGCGAGATGGGCAAGACGTACGGTGTGGATTACTGTGTCTGGGGAGCGGTGGTGCTGGCACAAGGGGCCACGCTCCAGGCCGTGGCTCGTGATTTCGCGGGACAGGTCAAGGTGGACATGTTCGGCACGCCTCTGGCGGAAGTGCCGATGATGCGCCAAGTCCGCGACATTCGCGATGTGGGCCTGGTCTACTCTGTCTGCTACGGGTGGGAAGGTATCCAATGGATCGGGTTTATCCAGGCGGTCTACGGCACGCCTTATGCCGTGGGGACGTCGGCCATATCCTCGTCAACGGCATTCCCGTATATTGACTCGCATCAGATGATCGGGCTTCTGCCGGGGGCATCCGGCGCGGCGAGCTATGAACGGCTGCTCGATGAACCCGGCAGCGGGACCAGAATCGTGGCGGTACAGTCCTTGGCCACGCTGTATGTCGTGCTGGCCATCTTGCTGGGCAATGTGGCCATGGGACTCGCGCGGCTGCAAGCCGGGCGAACAGCACGCCGCGGGAAGGAGCGACTATGAGTACGGCATGGAAGCAACGGGCAGTGGTGTTCGCCGGGATCGCGCTCTTTATCATGCTGGCCTGGAACGAGCACCGGATCGTCCGGATACTTCTCAGCGACGGGGTTCCGCTATCAACGGTGGCTTACCAGCGCGGCATCATATGGCTGGGTGCATTGGGCACGCTGGCCGTCTACTCGTTCCTGATCCGCTCGAATCCATTCTACCATCTCTTTGAACACGCGCTGCTTGGCTGTGCCACGGGGATGGGTATCGCGATCGCGCTACAGGATGCGCTTATCGCCAGATGGTGGCTGCCGATGACGGCTGGATTCCGTTTGCTCGCCAGCGAGGGCATGTCGCCGGAAGCCATGAACGGGGTCGTGCTGCTGATTCCAGGCGCGATCGGGTTGCTGTGGTATTTCCAGTTCTCGAAGCGCTTCTTCTGGATCAGCCGTATTCCCATGGTAATCGGTCTCGGGGCCGGGGCCGGATTGGCGTTCAAGGATATGTTCAACCGCATCCTTCCCCAGATCTCCGGAACGCTCAAGACCCTTTGGCCGCGGGAGGCCGTGCTTCCCGGTGCCGGTAACTGGGCGCGTGCCGCCGTGGGCGCTGAGAACCTGATCTTTGTCGTCGGGACCCTGAGTGTCCTGGCCTACTTCTTCTTCGCGTTTGGCCGCAACACGGTCGCGGTACGGGCACCGGCCCGCCTAGGGCGTTGGTATCTGATGCTCTCGCTCGGTGCCTTCTTCGGAAACACCTTCATGTCACGCCTGAGTGCGCTGATCGAACGTGTGCATTTTCTCTGTTCCGAATGGTTGCGATGGAGTGCTTTATGGTAAAGACATGCTTGTCGAACGAGGAACGGACGGCCTTGGTTGAGCGCATTGCGGGCTGGTCGCTGCGCCTGGGCATCGCCCCGATGGTCGTGTTCCTGGTCGAGTGCAACCGGCCGCTCGCGCCGCTCACCGCAAACATGCTGATCGGCGCGGGTTCCCTTGCGGAAACATTACTGCCGTTGCCGCTGCGCGACCTGGGGCTACTGCTGCTGGATGACGACGTTGCAGCCGCCTTGCGAAAGCGCATCGACACGATCACCGCCACGGAGGAGCAACTTGCATCATGATCGGTGAACAACCCTATATGCCCGGAAAAACACCTTGCGTGCTGCTTGCCACCGACTGCGGATCAACCACCACCAAAGCCATTCTCGTTGTACGGGAACCAGACGGTACGTACCGCCTCGCTGCCCGCGGCGAAGCGCCGACCACCGTTGAGGCGCCCTTCGATGATGTCACCGTGGGCGTTTATAATGCCATGGAGGAGATCGAGGTGATCACCGGCCGCCGCCTGCAGCGGGACGGGAAACTTATCTGCCCGATGGAAGGGAACGATGGGGTCGATGCCTATTTCTCAACCTCCAGCGCCGGCGGCGGACTGCAAATGGCCGTGACTGGCGTCATTTCGAGTATCACGGCGCAGAGCGCCCAGCGCGCCGCGCTCGGGGCCGGGGCGATTGTGATCGATACGCTGACGATCGATGATGACCGGCCGCAGCACGTCCAGATCGATGCCTTGCGGAAACTTCGGCCGGATATGATCCTGATGGCCGGTGGGGTTGACGGTGGCACGTGCCGGCATGTGGAAATGCTGGCGGAACTCATCCGTGGTGCCCGCCCGCAGCCGCGATTTGGACAGAACTTCGCCCTTCCCGTGATCTTCGCCGGCAATCGTGAGGCACGCGCCATCGCGGGTGAGATGCTCGATACGGTGGCCGCGATGCGCTATGTCGACAACGTGCGCCCCGGGATTGCGCGCGAGAACCTGGGCGAGGCCCGCCAGGCCATTCACGAACTGTTCCTCGAACACGTCATGCAGCAGGCTCCGGGATACAACAAACTCATGGCCATGACCTCCGCTGATATCATGCCGACGCCAAATGCCGTAGGGTTGATTGTCAAGGACGTGGCCCGCGCACGCGACCTGAATGTGCTAGCCGTCGATATAGGCGGCGCGACAACCGACGTGTTCAGCGTCTTCGATGGGCAGTTTCACCGAACTGTGAGCGCAAACTATGGAATGAGTTACAGCCTGTGCAATGTCATGTCGGAGGCCGGAACCGCGAACATTCTGCGGTGGCTTCCTTTCCCGTTCCCCGAATCCCTTTTGCGTGATATCCTGCGGAATAAAATGGTCCGGCCGACCACTATTCCGGAAACCCTTGAGGAGCTCCATGTTGAACAGGCGGCCGCCCGCGAAGCCCTGCGCCTCTCGCTGGAGCATCACCGCTCCCTGGCTGTCCACCTCCAAGGCGGCGGGACCGGTAAAAGCATCTCGCATCTGTTCAAGGCCGATGAAGAGACTCTCGTGGACATGATGGCTCTTGATCTCTGTATCGGGTCGGGCGGCGTACTCAGCCACGCGCCGGACCGCGCGCAGGCATTTCTGATCATGCTTGACGCATTCGGACTTGAAGGGGTGACCCAGTTGGCCGTGGACAGTATTTTCATGATGCCGCAGCTCGGTGTCATGGGACAATTGGTTCCCGAGGCGGCACGCGAGGTGTTTGAGAAAGACTGCCTTCTGCCGCTCGGCACAGCCATCGTACCCGTCGGGATCACGAAACACGGGCGACACGTCATGTCCGTGGCCGTCACCGGCAGTGATGACCGCATTGAAACGCATACTATCACATCTGGAGAACTGCGACGGCTGCCCCTGGCTGTCGGTGTGAAAGCATGGGTGCGGATCAATCCGTCTCGGCATTTTGATGTCGGAGCGGGCCGTGGTAAAGTTCTTGAAACCGAGGTGCATGGCGGTTTGGTGGGCCTTGTCCTGGATGGGCGGGGACGCCCCCTGGTATTCGCAGAGGATGCAGGCGTCAACGCCGGACGGCGCCGCCGGGATTACGAGGCGATGAACCTGAACCTGGAGGCATAGCGCATGGGAACAGCATTCACCCCCGGTTTGACGATTACGGAACAGGCGACCATCCGAAAAACTCGTCGCTTGCCGGTTCGCGGCGAGGTGCTGGTTGGTGCGGGTGCACGGGTCTCTTCGGATACGGTCGTGGCGCGCGTTGACATTCCCGGTCCGCTGGCAGTTGCAAAAGCCGCGCAGAAACTGGGCTGCGCACCTGAACAACTGCATAGGCACTGCACGGTCAAGGAAGGCTCGCATGTTGATCGCGACCAGGTGATTGCGCAACGTTCCGTATTTTTCGGGCTCATTACGAATCGTTGCCACAGTCCGCGATCGGGGACCGTCGAGTACGTATCGCAATTATCGGGCAATATAGGTATCCGGGCTGCTCCTCGCCCCGTGACCTGTGCCGCCTATATCAGTGGTATCGTGACAGAGGTCCTGCCCGGTGAAGGGGTTATTATCGAAACCAACGGTGCTTATGTGCAAGGCATATTCGGCGTGGGTGGTGAGCGCCACGGGAGGCTGTGCTGGATCGGCAACGGACGGGACACCTTGCGCGGTGACGATATAAAGCCACAACAGGCGGGCACGATCCTGATGCATGCAGGTCGCATTGACGCGACGGCCTTGCCCGCCGCGGTCGAGCACAATATCCTTGGCATCGTCGGAGCCAGCATGGTCGATTCGGAACTCATGGATTTCCTCGGATTTAATATCGGAGTTGCGATCACCGGCGAGGAGGCTATTCCGTTTTCGCTTATCCTGACAGAAGGCTTCGGGCAAATGTCCATGCCGACGCGCACGGAAGAATTGCTGACCTCACTCGACGGCATGGATGCCGCCATCAATGGGGCTACGCAGATCCGGGCCGGCGTCATCCGCCCGGAGATCATCGTACCCCGCGCCGGTCTTCCGGGGAAAACAGTGGTATTCGGATGCCCGTTGGAAGTCGGTGTAAGGGTACGACTTATACGCCGTCCTGGATTCGGGCGGGCGGGCACGGTAACGTCCCTGCCTGAGAAGCCGATGATCATTGCGTCTGGCTCGAATGTGCGGGTCCTAAAGATTACCCTTGACGACGGCATGGAAGTAATCGTGCCCCGATCCAACGTGGAAATTCTCAGTACCCCTTGATCAGTCACCCGGTTTCGCTAGTGTATTGCGCCTGACCGGTGTTGCTGAACATTTCCATGGACGCTTCCCCGATCATGCTTACAGCCGGGCTATGAGTGATCCTTGCGGTAGCGTGTAGGGCATTTGCCGTAAAGGGACTTGAAGTTGCGGCAAAACCGCTGAAGATCGTTGAAGCCGAGAGACAGGCTGATCTCCGTTACGGACATACGGGTGGTCGTGAGCAGGCGGCTTGCTTTGCTGAGCTTCAGTTGCGAGAGGTACTGATAGGCGCGCAGATCGTCGAATTCCTCGAAGAGCCTGCACAGATAGGGAATCGAGAGGTTGCAGGCGTCGGCCACCTCGCCAAGCTCATTGATACGCTCGTAATGCTCCTCGATGAACTTCTTGCAGGTCCAGAATGACTGCCTCGACTTCTTTCTGGACTTGAGTGATGAGGTCATGTGGGTGTCGATACGGCGCATAAGTATCATAGCGAGATCAACGCAGTTCTCCTTGCGGTAATCGCTGGAATGCATGCCCTCTTGCATGAGTTCTTCCATGATGCGCGCAACCTGTTCGGGGTGCGACAGTGTGGTGATACCCGATCGGGAATGGAGGTGTCGGTCAAGTAAGAGCCCGACATCCCGTCCAAATATGGCTATGACATAGTCTACAAGCGGCGCCTCGCCGCGAAGATCCAGAATGGAATGAACCTTTGAATCTGTCCAGAACACCATCCCTGGCTTCACAATATGCCGGACTCCGTCGACTTGGAATGCACCGCGTCCTCTTACGCAGTATTTGATATAAGCGACGGGAGAGCCCTTGTGCTCGATCCTAGGTTGCGAGGGTAATATAACCTCCCGACCCACCCAGCGCACTGCCAATTGCGGATGCGTGAGGCCAAGTGTTACGTCAAACTCGAAGTCTTGATCCTGGCTCGGATCAAAGCGCAGGAAACTTTTGGCTTCATTCATGGTTATAGCTCTGCATCATGTTTTTTGGCATGTTTGAAAAGTAGCATTGTGCATATAGGTCGTCAAGCGTGCAGCAAGTTCTCATTCAGGCGAGATTGGGTGATTAATAATCAACGCGCGGGCGGAGACGCTTCGGGATAAGCCGACGTTTACCCGGTTACTGGCGAATAGACGCTGTCTCATAGTCGCCGACGGCTTCTACGAGTGGCGAGCGGGAGTTGGCCCAGCTCGCAATCGGTCGAAGGTGACCATCGTCAATGCGGCTAACGAGAGTCTTCCGGGAGGCGGCGGGGTTGCACGGCATTAGCCCCCGCCAGGTAAAAAAAGCACGCCGCCTTGGTAGGCGGGCGTGCCGGTGGTGTCACCGTGCCGTGATCGCCGTCGCCAGGCGGAAGACTGCGTAGAAGAGCAGGCAACCCAGCGCGGTGCCGGGGGCGAGCACGATTCCTATGCCAGCGGCCCATACCGCCAGTGCGATTGCATCGTCGCATAACCCCCGCCGCCTTCATCGCCTGGACCTGCGAGCGCGATATCGATTCGGACTCTCCACCAGCCTCCCCTCGCACTTGTGTGCCGGCAGCTATAGACTCCATATCGGCATGCTGGTAGCCGTGGATGAACAGGGCCGGGCGTACACGCCCGATGGTGTCGCCGAAGGCGGCAAAGTCGTTGTGAATCCCATCGAGCTGGTCATGCAGCCCGCGAGGCGCGTTGCGTAAACAGGACAGCGCCGTACTCGACGGTGGCCTCCTGGCGAAGCTAAATGGAAGAACCATTCTCGAAAATGTGGTTGCTTATGGTTGTCTAACTCGACCAACCACAGTGCGATTTTGAACTAACTGTTAAAATCAGGTAGTAACACCCGCAGAAAGGAAAAAGGCCATATTCCTAAGGAAATACGGCCTTTTTATGGGGTTTTTAGTGGTGCACCTGGCGAGGATCGAACTCACAACCTTCGGCTTCGGAGGCCGACGCTCTATCCAATTGAGCTACAGGTGCATATCCGGGAACGCACGGCGTCTAGCCGTTACGCTTTTCGAAGTCTCGCATAAATCCGACCAGCGCGTCAACACCTTCCACGGGAAACGCGTTATAAATCGAGGCGCGAACCCCACCCACCGAACGGTGGCCTTTAAGCCCGCTGAACCCGGTCTTCTCGGCCTCCTTGATGAATTTCTCCTCCAGTTCTTCACTGGGCAGCCGCCACGTCACATTCATATCACTGCGGAATTCCTTGACCGCCGTGCCCTTGTAGAATCCGCTGGCGTCAATCGCCTTGTACAGTCGCGCGGCCTTGTCGACATTGCGGGCATAGAGCGTGTCCAGGCCCGTCTTCCTGATCCAGCGGGTGACGAGCATGTACATGTAGATCGTGAAGCAGGGGCATGTGTTGTACATGGAGTCTTCGGCGATGTGCGTGCTGTATTTGAACATCGTCGGCACCGTCGCCGGTACGCGCGCGGCCAGATCCTTGCGCATGATCACCAGCGCCATCCCCGCCGGGGCCAGGTTCTTCTGGGCACCCGCATAGATCAGGCCGAACTGCCTGGGGTCGAACGGGCGCGAAAGCATGTCGCTGGACATATCGGCCACCAGCGGGGCGTCCGTCTTCGGGAACGTTTTCCACTGGGCTCCGGAAATCGTCTCGTTGGAGGTGATGTGGACATAGGCCGCGCCGGGTGTCAATTTCAGTTCCGCCTCGCGCGGTACGCGGGTCGGGATCTCCTTGCCGCAATCGGCGGCGACGTTGACCTTGCCGATGAGCTTGGCTTCCTTGATGGCCTTGTTGGCCCAGGTTCCGCTATCGGTATAGTCGGCGACCTGTCCCGCGCCGAGCAGGTTCATCGGCACCATGGCGAACTGCATGCTCGCGCCGCCCTGCAGGAAGAGCACGGCATAGTCGTCGCCGAGGCCGAGCAGCTCCTTGGTATTGGCAATGGCTTCCGCATGCACGGCCATATAGGCTTTGCCGCGGTGGCTGTGCTCCATGATGGACATGCCGGTGCCCTTGAAATCAACCAGCTCGCGCTGCGCCTCTTCCAAAACCTCCAGCGGAAGAACCGCCGGACCCGCGCTGAAATTGTAGATTCTGCTCATCGTATTCTCCTG
>CAZGBW010000002.1:0-33510 GCA_964523995.1 uncultured Victivallales bacterium
ATGATTCTGCCAACCATGATTCTGCCGTTCTCAAGTCCCCTGCTATGATTCTGCCGCCATCGTTTCCTGAATACAGTTCCGGGTTCTGAGAATCCGGGCGGGATTGCCGCCCACCACTTGACGGGCTGGCACATCGTGCATCACCACGGCGCGGACGCCAGCGACAGCATCGGTTCCCACCGTGACGCCGAGGTGGACATACACCTCGGCACACACCCAGGCACCGTCGCCAATGTGTATGGGCGCCGTGATGAGCGGCATGTGGGGGTGATCAATCTCATGACTGGCGGTACAAAGGAAGGCCCGCTGGCTCACCGTGGCATGGGCACCGATCGCGATGCGATCCACACAGTACAGGTCCACCCCGTGACTGACCGTCGCCTGTTCACCGAGCACCAGATTCCAGGGGGCCCAGATCCGGACGGAGGGCATCACCTGCACCCCGCGTCCTACGCGCGCCCCGAAGAGCCGCAGCAGCAGGCGGCGGGGCAGGTGCCAGAACCAGGGGGAAGGGCGGAACAAGAGCAGCCATGCTGCCTGCCAGAGCAGGCGGGCCGCCTTGTTGGCGAAGGTGTGCGGGCTCGGACACGCTCCCCGATCCGTCCGCACCGCCGATTTCTTGTCATCACTCATTTGACCACCTTACGAAAAAAACTGAAATCGGAGACAACCGCGAATTTGGCGAATGATACGAATTAAGACAGGACCCAGAAGACAGAAATTCACAGAAAAACAACGAAGATCTGTAATGGTTATGCATCAATCTCAATTCGCTAAATTCGCCAAATTCGCGGTTATCCTTGTCTCATAGTCAGGTTTTTTCCATACCACGCGGTCAAAGCATCCGAGAACCGCTGCATGGTGAATCCGCCAGCATGCCTTTGCCCCTTTACCACCAATCTCTCGCGCAGGCCAGCATCTGTGAATAACGCCCGGCAGTGACGGGCCAGCGCGTCAGGATTACCGGCAGGTGCCAGCAGCGCCGCCCCGCCCGCCACCTCCGGCAGGGATCCGCCATCCGAGCAGACCACCGGACAGCCAGCGGTCATCGCCTCCAGGATCGGCATTCCGAACCCCTCATACAGGCTGGGGAAGAGGAAGACGGAGGCGTTTCGATACAGGGCTCCGAGTTCGGCATCGGACACGTCTACCCGGAAAGACACCCGCTGGAGCCCCTGTGCACGCCTCCGCAGGATGGTTCCCGGCTCGGGACCGGCCATGACCAGATGCAGGTCCGCCACATCCTGAAGACGCGCGAACACATCCAGTACTCCGGAACGATTCTTGTAAAGCGCATTGTTGCCGACATGCAGAAGATAGCGGGCCGGAAGGCCGGAAGGCACATCCGCCGCGCCGCTGGCCAGAGGCCGGACGGCGTGGGGGATGACCACTCCGTCGGAACGTCCCGTCAGCCGTTCCAGGTCGCAACGCGTATGCGCGGAAACGGTGGCCATGCCTGCCACCTCCGCCAGTGCGGCGGCGGTACGCCGGATCAGGCGGACGGCAGGCCGACTGGGGGTTCCCGGCAGATGGCCCTCCTGTTGCAGCATCGGGATCAGGTCATGCACGGTCACCACCGTCCGCCCGCGAAATGCAGACGGCACGAAAGCGCACATGGACCCATCCAGAAGATGATAGAGGTCGGCGGGAACCGCCGACAGGATCCGCCGCGCGTGCATGATCCGCCACAGGTGCTGGAACCACATCGAGCATCCCGCGTGCAAGGGGAACAGGTCGCAGCAGCGCACCTCGAACGGCGGATCCTCCGCGTCGGCCAACGCCTGCTGCACGAGGTTCG
This sequence comes from uncultured Victivallales bacterium, assembly GCA_964523995.1. GTDB lineage: Bacteria > Verrucomicrobiota > Kiritimatiellia > UBA8416 > UBA8416 > UBA8416. Next base: position 1,799 of record CAZGBW010000002.1, read on the forward strand.
CGTAGGCAGACATGCTGCCGGGGGCCTGCGGCGGACTGGTCCGGATAAGTGCTAGCACCGGTTTCATGCGGGCTCCTGTTCATTTTCCGCCGCCGCTGGATTTCCTCCGGAGAGCAGCGCTCCCGCCAGCATGGCCAGGAAGAGCGCCACGAACGGGTCACCGTAGATCTGTGCAGACACGACGGCGGAGGCAAGGTTCGCCATCAGGATCGAGAACAGGCCGCCAAACAGGTACACACTACCCGTCCGGGCGTTCTTGCGCACCACTTCATAAGCGGTGCGCAGATAGACAAACCCCAGCACCAGGAACAGGACCGATCCCGGCACGCCAAGTTCCGCCACAAGCTTGCTCGGTCCGCTTTCCTGCCAAAGGCGCGGTTTTTCAGCCTGGATATTGTGAACACCCTGCTGGGACATTCCCAGGCCGTAGCCCCAGAATCCGGCCTGCTGCACGGTGCCGATCACAGAATAGACACCGTGCCGGGCAATCTGTTCATCCCATTCATCCAGCACGGTCATATAGAAGCCGCCGACGGGATCTTTCCGGAAAACCGCATCCGCGATATGCCAGCCGATCCCCAGGAGCAACAGGACGACTCCCAGCATCGAGGCGAAGCGGCGGGCGCTCTGGAACCGGAATATCAGCAGCAGATAGGTTCCAAGGAAGACCGGGATCATCGACAGCATTTTCCGGCGGCCGCAAAGCCAGAGACTCAGAACACCCCAGATCCCGACGGCAATCCAGAACCACCGCATTCGGCCCCGGCTGCGCATCGCCATGATCACCGAGAACATGAACACCATCACCGCATGCCAGCCCATCACATCCGGTCCGCGGAAAAACCCCGAGAGCATATACACGGCATCGCCCATCCGATGCGTCACCCAGACGTTTCCAAACACAGCAGTTCCTACCGCCTTCCACCGCTCCCCCCACCCCATGTATTCCAGAGGGCCGCCGATCAGGAGGACCGCCGCGCAAAGGCAATAGAACGCCAGCAAGGCGACCAGCGCATGACGCCGCTCCGGGAGTGCCCATCCCGCCACGATCATCAGGAAGGTAGCGGCATAGACCAACGCACCCAGCAGCGTGATCCGCCACGAATGGGTCCCGTACGTCAAGGACAGTGCCGCCGGAATGACCAGATAGAGCGCAAAGACACGGGTCCACCGCGCCAATTGCGGGAAGTTGTTGTGGAAACACTTGAGGCGCTGGTGACGTTCCGCCAGTGCGACGGCCGCCGCCATCAGCCAGATCGGCATGGAGGCCATGGTCAGGAAGACCGGCGTGCCCGGCATGAGTTTACGTAGCGGATCCAGGATCAAGCCAACCAGGATCGCCGCCGCGATCCCGCAGCGCCAATCCCTGTACGCCAGCACGCAGCCGGCAACGATAACAGCAGCGACCATTACCATCAGCATGCCTGGCCCTCCCGTGCCGGATTCCTATGATGCAGCGCCTCCCGAATTCCTTCAACCGCCTTCGCCAGACCGTGACCCTGGATATGCCGGGCGGCATTGATCCCATGCCGCGCCGCCATGGCAGGGTCATGGATATACAGGTTCATCAGCGCCGCGAGGCGGCATCCGTCATGCAGATCAAACGCATACCCGGTTTCGCCATCCATGACAAGATCCCGGCAGCAGCCGGCGGAACGCGACACGATGGCCGGCCGGCCCGAGGCCATGGCCTCGTTCACCACCAGGCCCCAGGTCTCCCCCGCATCCGAGGGAAGCACAAGGACATCGGCGGCGGCGTAGGCGTCCGGGAGCGCGGACTGATTCAGGAATCCGGTGAACCGGACCGGCAGATGCTGTGCCGTGGCAAAGGCTTCACATTCGGCGCGCAGGGGGCCATCGCCGACCATGAGAAGACATGCATCGGAAGGAGGATGCAGGGAGGCGAGTGCCTTTAACACGTCCATCGGATTCTTTTTCGCCTCCAGCTTGCCGACGAACAGGAAGACGACGGCGCCGGATGCAATGCCGAAACGCTCGCGCAGCGCTGGCCGCTGTTCGCTGCGCGTCGCGGCCTCCGCCGCGAACCAGTCGTTATCCACGGCGTAAGGCACAAGGAAGATCCGGTTATCGGGACAGTGGTGATAACGGTAGAAGGCACGATTGGCGGACCCGATGGCCAGATAGGCGCTGTACTGCGACAGCAGCACCCGATGGAGCACATGCTTCCACCAGGCGCGCGGACGCAGCAGGTTGGCCTCCCCGCGCACCATGCAGGGGATTCCAAGCCGGCGACAGGCCCAAAGGGCTTGCAGGCAGGTTTTCACCACCCAGCCGTTCACCAGCACCGCATCGGGCTTCTCCCGCTTCAGGAAATCATATAATTCCGGCGTATCGCAGCCGCTGAACCGGTTGACGGATGGATTGCGGGCGACATTGTCCAGGACCGTATACGCGTAGTCCTCGAGCAGCGGGATATCCCAGGAGAACGACACGCCAAACCCTGCCCCTTGCTGGGCGGCGTCCGGGATCATGGCATACACGACACGGACGTCCAGTCCCGGTACCAGCGCCAGCCGCCGGAACAACGGGACCTTGTACTGGATCGGATGTGTTTCGACCGCTACCAGCTTATACGTCACCAAAGAACTCCTCCAAATGCGAAATATTGAGAGAACCGCGAATTATACGAATTAGGCGAATTAAGAAAGGAACCGCAGAATACACCGAAAATAATTCTGGATCAATTTTAGAACTTCTGAATTCGCTCAATTCGCCAAATTCGCGGTTAACATCTCTCCACTCCAGAGTTTTTCTCCTCTACCTTTCTGGTCACGAGGATCATGGACTTCCTTTTTCAATCACCAGGGTACCGGTTCGCACAAAGAAGGACCGGCACCAACCAGGATGCGAGAGGATTCTGTCACCCCTGGAACGGAACCACAATATGGCGTCGAAGGGATCCAGGTGATGCCGGGCATCGGCATCAATGACGTTGTATTCAGAGTAATTCGGCGTCAAGGGTCGACTGTATAAACGGTGCGGTTGTCTTCGCATCACGTAGTTCATCAGGTGAACGAGGCGGCGGGGAAAGACCGAACAGGCGCGAACCGCCACGGAGTTACGCAGCGGAATCAACGCTTTTTGAAGCCGGTCGCGCAGGGAGAGACCACACCAGGGTTTCCAGGCGTATTCACGGCCAGCCCACGGCCGGCATTGCCAGGCGGGCGACAGGAACAGGATACCCCCGGTTCTGAGAACGCGCCGCATTTCCGAAAGCGCCTGTTCCGGGCTCTCGACATGCTCCAGTACGGCATAACTCCAGAGCCCGTCGAAAACACCATCCTCGAAAGGCAATGCTTCGGCCGGCGCGCCATGGAATGGCTTGTGCATGAACGCGGAAATGGTGGCGGCGACATCCACACCGGTGTAATCCGCGACGACATCCTGCAGCAGGCCGCGGCCACAGCCAACGTCGAGCCATTTGCCATTCCGGCGGCCGTACCGCTTCAGAAGCCCGTTGAGTTCGGTGTAGAACGGATGCATCGCCGGCTCCGCATAAGCGGCATACCGGCTGCCGGAATACTGCGAGTCGTAATACGCCTTGGCGTCATCACCGGTCGATCGCGGCATGGAACCTGTCGAGTAGAGCCGGACCGCCATCCGGAGTGCGCGCAACTCGCCGACGAACTTGACCGGGACCCACCAGGGATGCCGCAGATGAAACCGCGTGAGCACTTCCCGGAACGGGCGGCGCAGCATGTACCCAACACGATCCAGCCCCTTTCCGCAACAAAGCGCATAATAGTAGTCGCCGACCCCGTGCAGGGGCGACGCACTGGTCAGGTGCGACCCCAGCGACCGGGTTCCGCCTGTTCCGGCACGCAAGTGACGGACCAACGCTGACGGCTCAAACCGGATCCGTCCGCCCGCCGCGATCAGCCGCCTGGCGAATTCCGTCTCAAAGCGATAGGAAACCGGGGGGATGAAATTCGCATCGAACCCGCCAACCGCCAGGAACCGCTCCCGGCGCACGGACAGATTCCCTGCCATCACATTCCCGATCCACGCCGACTCGGTCCCGTTGAAGGCAAAATCCAAATCCCGTCCCAGCGCGCTGGACGAGCAGGTGGAGAATGGCAACCGCGGAAAACGCGGAATACACAGAAAAGAATATTTCAACCGCGAATTTTTCGAATTATGCGAATTATATCTGTCCTCCGCCCTCTGTCCTCCGGCATCTGTCTTCAGTCCTCTGCCTTCTGTCTCCTGACTTCCGCCTTCCGTCTCACATTCTGTGTATTTCTGTGTATTCTGTGGTTCCTCTCTCCATTCGCTGAATTCGCCAAATTCGCGGTTATCTCTCTCCTGTCTGCCGTCTGCCGCCTGCCGTCTGCAGTCTTCGGGTTGCACCACCCGACCGGCAACCGCCCAGGCCTCGGGATGCCGTTGATACGCCTGGAGATGCCGGACCATCAAATCCGGACACGGTATGATATCATCATCCAGGAAGAGGACCATTTCTCCCCGTGCCGCCTGGAGCCCTGCATTCATGGCCACGGGAATGGAGGGACGGGGAAGCCGGATCCTCCGGATTTTCCCGGCGTCCTCCAATACCTGAAGCGCGTGCGACACCGGCTCCGGATGCTGCTCCGTCTGGTCCGCGATCAGGATCTCTGCCGGGGGATCCGCCAGCTCCAGCAGGCTGCGGACCGTCTGTAGCAGGACCTCCCCGCGCCGATAAGAGGGAATCACCACCGATATGTTCAACGATGTATTCATCCGGACATCACCGCCGCGTAAGCATTCCGGATGCCGGAGCGGGCTGCATCCGCCAGGCTGCCCAGGGTCGTCAAGGGCAGCGTCACGCCATCGACCTCCAGCAGCTTCCGGCTGCTTGCCGCCGGGTCCCGGCAAAGGTCGATCCGGCCAACCTGCAGTCCGGGATCAAGCCCCAGGTCCTTCCAAAGTTCAACACATTTACCCGAATAGGCGAGCGAGACAACCGGCGTGCCGGCAACGAATCCGAAAACATGCGAGTGAAACCGGGCCGCCAGATATTTTCGGCAGGTCTGCAGGACGGCGATCACCCCCCGGTAATCGCGCGAATACGGAATGCGCCTGACGTTCAAATCCCCAAGCACCGCATCGGCAAACATTGCATCCACCTCGCTGAACGGTATATTCAAGACCTCCCACCCCTGTGCAAGCGCCTGCCGGACCGTACGGCGCATGACTTCAATGTAAACCTCTCCAGCGGTCTCGATATGCTGCCGGAATTCCGGGTCCGCAACCACGGTTTTCATGGTGGCATCCGCCGCGAACACGCGGCGACGCTGTACACTGAGATAAAAGGTCATCAGGCTGATCGCCATTCTGCGGGGCTGGCGTGATGCGACGGCCAGCGGGGCCGGCACATTGGTGAACAGGCAGAATGCCGGATCAGGATGGTAAGCGACATCCGGACGGGCCAGGACATTTCTCAACAGCGCCGCGCCTGATTTCGAGCGTACGGAAAGGTAGGCGGTTTTCCGAATGGCATCGAGAAGCGGCTGGGGGAAGCCGCCCACGTTGTAAACCGGATTGATGCCGCAGGCGGCCACCCGTTCCGGAGCGCCAGCGAGCTCAAACGCACGGGTGAAATGCAAGGCATCGCCCAGTTCACCGCCGCCCATGATCAACGGGCCTGGCGACGTTCCTGCCGATGCGTAATCCGTGAGGCCCGGACGATGCGAACAGTCCCCGGCAGCGGACAGAAACATATTGCCCATCGTCCAGTCACCCAGGTTCCCGGAAAAGTATTCACCGGCAATCCGGATGTCACACCGCCGCAGGTGATTGATTCGAAGGTGCCATTGCCTGTGAACCCGCCGGACCACCGCGAACTTGAGATAAGCGCATGGATGCGCCAATGGCAGGGGAATCGTCGGCACCTGCCCGCGGGTTTCGTTGCCAATGGCAGTGCGGAAGCGCGCTTCCGCGAGCCGGGCCCGCGCCCGCACGGACCATGGTCGCCATGACAGCGCCTCCTTGAAGTAGTTCGCCGCACGTCGGGGATCCTGCCGCATCAGGCAAGCGCCGATGAAGCAGGTTCCGGCAAACGGATCCTGTACCGGTCTTCTTGAATTGCGAACCGCCAGGCAGAGGGATTCGGCCTCTGCCAGGATTGCCGATTCGGAAGCACCGGACTCCCGTGCCCGGCGGCCCGCAAGGATCAACCGGCGAAAGGCAGCCTGCGTATCGGCGGCATAGCCGGAGATGGACACCGGCGAGAAACAATAGACATACAGGATCTCCGGGATGGACACCACCGCCCCGCAAGCGGCCAGTCGCACTCGCAAGTCCAGATCCTGGGCATAGTAGAACGGCTGCCGGTATCCACCGGCGGCGATGTACGCCTGCCTTGAGAAAAACAGGGATCCATGCGGACCGGGATTCGCGCCGGACTCCAGGATCATCGCCCGGACGCCCTCGGGATCCGCAGGCGGCACCACTTGGAAAAGACGTTCATGAGCGGGGGTCCGGCATTCGGCACCGCAAGCCACCAGCACAGGCGCATCGGCTTGACGCGCCCGATCCAACTGGGCGCGCAACCGGCCCGGCAATGATAGGTCATCGGCGTCCTGCCGGGCTATCCAGGGGGCCGAGGCCAGCGCGCAGCCGGTGATCAACGCGCAGGTCAGGCCTTCGTTGGCCTGATGCACGACGCGCAGGCGCGAGTCACGCCGGGCTTCCTCGTCGAGGATCTGGCCGGAAGCATCCGTGGAGCCATCGTCAATGACGACAAACTCCAGATCCACCCCCTCCTGGGAAAGGATACTCGCCAAGGCGGCGGGAAGCGTGCCGGCATTATCATGAACGCTCATCACCACGGAGATTTCGGGCAGTGGCTTCATTGCTCCCCGCCTCCAAACCAACGGCGCAGCACCCTCGCGGATTCCGCGCACAGTTCCTGATGCAGCGCCATCCCCTGCGGCGGCTCTTCCAGCGTTCTGGCGACAGCGGCAGCGTCCAGGGGGCGATTGCTGTCCAGTGGCAGCAGAAACGGACGGACCGCCGCCGGACTTCGGCGCACCAGGTCCGGGTGCGCCAGCACGTGCGCGCCTGCCGCCAGCGCATCCGCAGCCGTTGTCTTGACCCCGTATCCAAGCGGCGAAAGCAATGCCACCGCGCGGCAGGTACCCATGAAATCCGCCGGATTCCCGATGAATCCGGAATATGTGACCGCCGCGCAGGAAGGCAGTGTCCACGTTTCGAGACTTCCGGTGACCACGAACGCGTCCCGACTGCCAGACCGCTTCATCGCGGTCGCGAAGTCCTGGAACCGGATCACCAGATCCCGGCTCTTGCGATTCTCATGCGACGTCGGCATGCAGGCGATGATCCGACGCTGGCCGTAAGGAAGTGGATGCGGGGGGAGCAGATGCTCCGGGCACCGGTATGGAAGCCATTCCACACTTGCCTTGCCGGGAAGCCAGTTCCAGTACTTCCGGTTTTCCCACTCGTTGATCGAGAGGATGACATCCGCCGTCCGCTTGACCCTGATATCCTGGCTCAGCAGCCGTCCCATGCCGAACAGCATCCAGAGCGGACCGCGCTCCGGAAACCATCCGTGGTTGCCCAGGAATTGCAGCGGCTCCAGATTAATCGCCCGCACCGCCACACAGGCCTGGGGAGCCAGCCGCTTGAGATGCCCGACGATACGCGGATAATAGGAATATTCAACCAGCGCGCCCTCGAGACGGACCCCGCCCGTCAGGGCGGAGTCCACCACGACGGGATCATCGCCGCTGACCGGTATCTGGCGATACGCCGGAAATCGGGTTTCCAGCCAGCGGACCCTGGAAATAACGTCCTTGTAGGTGCCGTGGTGCAGATTGGCCAGATCGCGGGCCGGGATGAAATGAAGAAACATCAGCACCCTCCCTTGTAGTCGACGGCAAGCCGTTCGATGCGCTGTTCCGCCGGGATGGAACGGATCTGCTGCATCAGCTCCAGATTGCGATGCCCGCTTCTTTTTTGTCCGGCGGGAGCATGCCACAAATGAAGGCCCGGCATCCAGGCACCGTCATACAAACGACACGTTTTCAAGCGGTCCAGGAATTCCAGATCCTCACCACCCCAATCCTGGAAGCGCTCATCCATTCCACCGAGGCGCTTGAACACATCGCGCCGCACCCCCACCGATCCCCCTGGGAAGTTCTGCATCACGTCGCGGATGCTCCCGATCCCCGACAGGTCAAGGGTTTCCTGCACACGGCGGGAGGTATCTTTGTCGAGACAGAACAGGAAACGCAACGGTCTCACTCCATCCACGCCGGCATCCAGACATCGGACAATCTCCTCCAGGTACCGGGAAGGTACCACCACATCCGCATCATGCAACAGCAGATGGCGGCCCCGCGCCACCGCCGCCCCGGCGTTCAGCATCCGGCTCTTGCAATAGGCCGCCCCGACAGGACGGTGCAGGAAAAGATACCTGACCTTTGCGCCCAGCTCCACCGGGAACAGACTGCGCTCCCCCTCCTCCACGACAACCGCCTCGAACGTCACCCCCGCCTGGCCGGCCAATGCGGCCAGAACAGTCCGACACGGCGCCATACGCTCTTCACCGCCTACAGGAATCACCACGGAAATTTCCGGATTCCGTTCAGGATCATATAACGACCGGTCACTGAACCCAAGCGGCCATTGCTTCAAGCAATGTTGCAGCAAGCGTCCGCCGACGACGGGGAATGTGCGTGCAACGGTCAACCAGGAGGACTCCTCCCATGGGCAGACGCGCCCCTGACCGTCACCGCGCACCATGTGCTCCTGGCGATTGCACACGTCAGGCCACGCCAGTTGAAAATGGCGGGCCAGATGCGGCAGGCGTAAAACGAGTTCAAGCCTCCAGCGCTCATGGAACCAGCACCCGAGTTGCTGTTTAAGTGACATCACCGACGCCCCTCCATCCATCCCACCCGTCGTATCAAACGACGCCAAAGCGGTGCCTTCCAGACCAGCGTGGTTCGATTCCGCCCGGGCGTTGTGGAAAACATCCGGGCGAGCATACTGAACGAGGAATTGCCCATCGTGACCAGATAATCCGCCGACGCCAGCAGCAGGATATCCAGCAGCGCATCCCGCGCGGATTGCAACCGGTCGGGGCAGTCGTTCCCAAGTTGCAGCGCCACACCGGGATCGGGAAGCCATTTCCCGGTCCACACGACGCACTCACGCCCGAACTCGCGGCGGAACAGATCTTGTACCTCGCGGTTGTCCGTAGCCAGGAACACCCCGAAGGCCCCTGTTCTGCGCCTCATTTCCTGGACAGCGCGGACGTAATCAGACACCAGCGGCGCGTTCCGCATCCTGAAGTTGTCCTCTGCGGCGCGCACATGGACACCGATAAACGGTTTTAACGAATTCAAACGCTCCAGATACGGCTGCATCACCTTTTCAACAGTCTCAGACGGACGGACATGCCGGCGCAGGATCTCTCCCTGGATCCGTTCAGGAGGCTCGCCAGCTTGAAGGGAAGGATACATTCCGGGCAGAAGGGGGATCATCTTGCCGAACTGATCGAAATCCCACATCACGCAAATGTTTTCCGGCCAATCCAGCACGCCTTGGTCAAACGAAAATGTTTCCATCGCCCAGGAGCGGTTCCACGGCGGAATACCGAATTCGGCGTAGAGCTGATCCCAGTTCAGATGCAGTCTGTCCTGCCATGCCGATGGTCGAACCGATCCATGGAGCGGGCGCTCGTCCACCGTCTCCACCCCCTCCAGGCGGAACAAATCCGGAAAACAGTTATGTTTCCCGTCACCGTACGCCGGATCATTCCAGTCCACATACAGTTTCCGTCCCGAAAGCCGCGCGTAGACAACCGCCGATATGACCGCCCGCAGTTTATCCCCGAGCCCGGCCGAGCCCGATCCTTTGACAACCAGATAGCGCCCGGTTTTCCCGCCTGAAGACTGACAGTCCGTTGCCCTCTGCCCGACTCCTTGTGCGGCGCACCCATTTTGCATGGTTTTCAGATGCATAGCTGCTCCAGGAAAAAGGAACGTACCGCATCGCCAGAAAACCGTCGCATGAATGCGGGCAGGCGTTCCACATCGGAAAACCGATCCCCGGTCCGGCACGCGACCCAGCGGTCACGTAATGACGACGGATCCCCGTAAGCATACGCTGCCCCCAGCCCGAACGTGCGAGTCCGCCAACCGATCAACCCCGTATCGGGCGTCAGCAAAGGTCTGCCCGCCTCCAGCGCCTGTAGCGCCGTGCCGCTTGAAAGCGTCAGCCGGTGTGTGGATACAAAACGTCCGATGCCGCCGAAAAGCAGATCCACCAGATCCTGGCTTTCAACAAAGGCATGGGTCTCGAACAGCCGCCCCTGCCGCAGCAGATCCTGTCGAACCGCTGCCACGTCGCCGTCATATTCCTTCCCCGGCTCCCGGCGGTCCGGCGCACCAGCATGCAAGGCAAAGGCGCCTGCGTCCTGCTGCGCCAGTTGGAGAAACCGATCATAACCTTTATACCAGGCACCGGTTCCGAAATAGAGCAGGACGTTGGCGCCCCCGCCTGCCCGCGCCATGTACTCACCGACCGGACCCGCGAATCGCTCATAGTCCGGGCCCCGGCGTTCTTCGGGCAGCAGGTCGAATACCCGGTAGATCTCCGGCATCCAGAAGACCGGCGGACCGAAATGTGCGGCGATTCGTTCGTCCTTCACAATCACGGCATCCACGGCTCGGGACCGCAACAACACCGTTTCGTAGAAATAGCGGGCCGTCTCTGTCCGGTGAAAAAGAGCCCGCCCCGCCCGGCCCAGAGTCTGCCGCACGGTCGGACCGAACAGCGGTTTGCGCCTGCCGGTATAGATATCCTCTCCGGGATGCCACTCGCACGCCCCCGAAAAGACGGCGCAGACCCGTCCCCGTAAACGTGGCGCACTCCCGGCAGCGATCCGGCGGAATTGGCCTGCAAATCCGTCCGCATGGGTGAACAGCGTTGCGTCAACCCGGTACTGTTTCTGAATTTCAACCAGCGCTTCCACAGTGCAAACCGAACGCTCCCGCAAATCAAGTCCCTGAAAAGCCGATTCATCCGCGAACGGCTTTAAAGCCGTCCAACGCGAAAGCCAGTCGCTCCTTGCCGAAGGAGAAGCCAGGATCACCTCGTGGCCGGCGTCCAGCAACACGCGCCCGATCACCCGACCATAAACCTGATGGTGACCGGACAGTTCAGGCGTATAGAGCAGCACCCTCATGGTGTCGCGGACTCCCGTTTCCGATGGCGATACATCTCCACCATGGCGGCAAGCCCCTGGCACAAATCGAAGGCCGGTACCCATCCGGGAATCTTGCCGACCATCGGCGTTACCGGCGTCGCGCCTTGCTTCGTTCCGGGAATCACGTCGGCCCCCGTCAGCGCGGCAATCGCCTTGGCCATATCGAGCACGCGAACCCACTCGAACGAGGTCACGTCATAGACCCCCTGGAAGCGACCGGCCAGCGCCGTATGAAACGCCCGGCACACATCGTCCACATGGATGAACTGACGGACCTCCTCACCGGTGGTGATCATCTCGATTCGTCCGTTATCAAGCGCCTGATGCACAAAGTCAGCCACCACATGACTGCGCTCCGTGCGCTCTTCATAACTGCCGTAGACGTTCCACAACCGGACCCGGACCCCCTGCAGCAAGTGCGTCCACACTTCCCCCAGCCGCTTGGTCACGCCATAGACCGTATCGTATTCTTCCGCAAGCTGTGAAGAGACAAACAAGAAGGGCAGCGAAACCTCTCTCAACTGGGGCATCAGGTTCAACAACAACTGCAGGTTCCAGTCCAGTTGCAGGAACTGGACATCGTCCCGATATAGATATTTGGCACCGCCCACCTCCCAGGCCAGGAAGTAAACCCGGTCGATCCCCGCCAGGGGGAGGCGAACACGCCGTCCGTCCTCATGATCACCGCGTTTGACATCAAAACGCACCACCTCCTCGCCCTGACGCCGCAGATAATCGCACAGCGGCCGACCGACAAACCCTTCCGAACCAATCACCAGGTTTTTCATGTTTTCCTCCCCGCGACAAGACGGTGCGGCCGTCCCGCGCCACGCACCCTCAACCCCTCTTCATCATCGGCGGCCAGCGTGCCCAGGGCAGCGCATGGTCTCGCCCCCATCAGATACCAATCCGACGGCAGATGCACGATATTCCTATGTTCAGCCCGGATTCCCGGCATGCGCCTGGACCACGCTTCAAAATACTCGATATTGTCCACTTCGCCGAAGCGCTCCTGATACGCAATCAGGTAGGCCTGGAAATCCGACACCACAGAAAGGATCTCCTCGCGCAAAGCGACCGGAACCTCACTGATGGACCATGTGGCAACGAACATTTTTCTTGCGCCGGACGGCAACGCCTGAACGGCCTGCTGCAACCGCTCCCGATCGGAAAGGCAGACGATACCGTCCGTATCCCTCACGTCCGCATCCGCATCCCGGACCGGGAATCCCGCTGTTTTCAAGTAATACCGCTGCAGGAGCGAAAAAGGAGCCAGGTCGAAAACGATGTACCGTCCGCGAAACCCCAGATTATGAAAAAGCCTGCAAAGACTCCCATACCCGCCGCCGAATTCGACCACGGCGTCCATCTCATGCACGGACATCCCGGTCTGCTCCTCGAATACGGCACAATGATAAGCATGGTGAATGAGATTGCCGCTGCTGGATGGATAAAACGAGCAGACCGAGGGCCGGCCAACGGGGATCTCCCGGATCGCCGCACGCCATCGTGAACCCCAGTCAGGCCGTGATTTCAAATACGCCAGTTCGCCGCGCAGGTACTCCGCCGAGGCGATGAACATCGAGTTGTAGATGACACTCCATCGCAGGAATTCCCTCGGGTTCCCGCGCAAGACCCGATCCCTGAGCTTATTCATATTGCTGCGCCAAGCCACTTCGGTCGGCAGACCGTGTTCACAATCCATCTCCGGCAGCGCTGAGAACGCGCCAACCAATTCCGACAACGCCGTTTTCTCATGATCTTCCGGAGGCCTGAGCGGTCGATCATATACCGCATTAAACAGTTTTCTTGCGGCCCGTCTCACGATGCTGGCGGCTTGCGGATCCGCCCATGCGCGGGCCAGGACGATCCGGCCGGCCAGCCATGCGGTCCCCGGTTGCGCCAGAAACCTTACGCCGGATACCGTCACCAGGCAGCGAAGATAGAGATAGGCCTCCCGGTGTCGTTTCTGGAGATGCGCCGACCCGGCAATCTTGATGAAATAGCTCTTTACACCCTGCCTCAGGATTTCACAGCTCCCGGCAGGCAATGACCGTTGCCGGCCCCAGCGCCACGCCTCCGCCATCGCCTGGAGCAAACAAGCCCGGCTCTCCGGACCCACACACAACGTTGATCCCGATCGTCGCCGATAGACCGCCACGGGGGCGCTGTTCGGCGAAGCGCTCAACCTTCCCGCGGCCGCCAGTTTGAATCCGAGCAGACAATCCTCCGACATGCGCAGATGCTCGGCAAATCCGCCAACCTGAAGCACGGATGAACGGCGAACCGTCAAGGCATTGACATGCCAGAACTTCTCCTGGACCAGACAGCGCAGCACCTGATCCCCGGAAACCCCCTTCGGCAAGGCGATGCGTGCCGATCCCTCCCGGTAGGGAGATGACGCCGTCTCCTGGAAATCCATGCGGGTGGCTCCCGCGACCCCGTCCCATGACGCATCCGCGCTTATCATTCTCAAGTCGTCATTGAAGCGGTCCGGCAAGTAGTAGTCATCCCCGTCCAGAAAAGCGATCCATTCGCCGACGGCGGCCTGCACGCCAAGATTGCGCGACGCGCCGGGGCCACGATTCTCGCCGTCGGGATGCTTGAGCAAGCGAAACGGTCCATGCCAGGCCGCTCCCATCCGTTCCGCAATCTCCAGGGACCCATCGCTGGAACCGTCATCCACGACGATGACTTCGGTTCCCGCGGGTGCCGCTTCAAACACGGACCGCAAGGCTTGCTCGATATAAGGGGCATCATTATAAACGGGGACAATGATTGATAGTTTCACGGAGACTCTCTTGCCTGCGCCGCACGGTTATAGGGCCTTCCTCAGTTCCTGTAAAAACTCGTTTTCGCAAAAAAACAACGTGTTGAGCGTCTTGGCGATCAACCCATAACCCTGGGTCTCCAGATAATGCGAAAGGTCACTGGACACGGCCTCAGCGGCGGTGGTGACGTGCTTTTCGACAACCAGGATCCTAGGGCGATACATCTGCCAGTTGTTGGAAATCAGCACGTTCATCTCAAATCCCTCGACATCGATGGACATGACATCCAAAGGGCGTGGATCCGGCAACGCTTCCGCAAGAAGATCGGCCAGCGGACGGACATGCACCGTGCGTTCCGAAACCGGACGAATGCCGTGTTCACTGAACGCATCGACCGTTCGCGGATCGAACGTATTGAGCGCCGGATGATCGAAACAATAATAGGTCAAGTCGCCTTCCCGATCCGATACGCCACACTCAATATTGATATCCAGCGGTCTCATCTGCCTGAACAACTCCATGCTGCCGGGCATCGCATCCATGTTAATGCCTCGCCAGCCCCTGAGATACAACAACAGCGTATTGGAAAACAGCACGGGGTGATGGGCACCCACGTCGACATAAAACCCGGTTTGCTGATCCTGGAAAATACGCTTCAGCAAGAGATCCTCCCCCTCCTGGGAAAAAGCGCGGACCCCCTTCCCTGCCAGGGGGTCGGCGATGCCGCCCCGCCCCCGTAAACGCCGCCATAGACCTCCTGGTTTCATCGCATCCCCCATTCACCCTTGAGAAGAAAAAGACTCCGGCCACGGAACCCCGTCTGTCCCGTGCCGTAAAAATCCCCGGTTTCGACCCGGAGCATCCCCAGGGGAGTCTTCGGGCAATCGGCCACCTGTCCGCCGTCTGCCAGCAGCCGCCCCCGCACAAAGTAGGTCCCCGGCGCCAGAAAGACGCGGGGCCACGAGAACACCACGTCCCGCGTCTCGCCAGCCTTCATCGAGAAGGTCTGCTCCTGATACCCCGAATACAAGACCGACAGCAACCCGTCGTGTTCGTCATGAATCGAAAAACCGAGATCCACCCCTTTGCATGCTTCCTTCGCGTGCAGTGCAAAGACAAGATCCACTGGAGAACCGGAGACGGCCGGAGTGCTCCGCCCCTCTCTCTGAATCGAAAACCCGTGAAAACTCACCCTTTGGTCCCCATCACGATTCCGGAGTTCCGCCAGCGAAAGCACCTGCACCTCTTCACGAACCGCCGCCGTGTAGCGGGCAATCATGTCGTCGGTCTGTCCGCTTTCCTTGATCTCTCCGCCAGCCAGCAGAATCGCCCGGTCGCACAGCATCGCAACCGCCCCCATATTATGGCTGACAAAAAGAACCGTCCGTCCGCGCGAGGCCACATCCTTCATTTTCCCGATACACTTCTTCTGGAACTCGGCATCGCCGACCGCCAGCACCTCGTCGATAATCAGGATTTCAGGTTCAAGATGGGCAGCCACCGCAAAACCCAATCGCACGACCATTCCGCTCGAATAGCGCTTGACCGGCGTGTCCACGTAACGCTCGCAACCGGAAAACGCGATGATCTCGTCCAGCTTGGAGGTGATCTCGCGCCGCGTCATCCCCAGGATGGCCCCGTTCAGGTAGATATTCTCACGGCCGGTCAAGTCCTGATGGAAACCGGTTCCGACCTCCAGCAGGGCGGCAATCCGTCCGTCGATCCGGATTTCCCCCGCCGTGGGGGCCGTGATGCGGCTGAGGATTTTCAGCAGTGTGCTTTTGCCCGCGCCATTGCGCCCGATGATCCCCAGCACTTCACCGCGTTTCACCTCGAAATTGACATCCTTCAATGCCCAGACATAGCCGGAGGACGGACGCCTGCCCTCCGACCTTGAATCCCGGATATTGGCCTGCGTGACGTTCAGGTAGGGATCGGGGTTGCCGCGGACGCGATGCCACCAGCGGTTCAGATCGTGTCCCAGCGACCGGGTGGACACTTCGCCCAGGCGGTACTGCTTGGACAACCCCTCGACTTGTATGACTACGTCTGACATACGATTTATCAACCGCGAATTTGGCGAATTTGGCGAATTAAGAGACAGGGAAATATTTCGAACAGACTATTCGTTTATGTTGCAGGCTTGGTTTCCCGAAGTTCACCAGCAGGCCGAGAGAAAACCTTGTGGCTTTCAAGTAGTTGAACACTTGCGCCTCGTGATCCGGTAGAAGTTCCTTTACGCTCTTGCACTCGACGACAATGTTCCCATAGCAGAGGAAATCGCAGAAATACTCTTTATTCAGCAATCGTTCCTTGTAGTGAACCCTCAAGCAGGATTCACGTTCAAAGGGAACCCCTCGGCTATCCAGTTCGAAAGCCAAAGCCTCTTGATAAATCGGTTCCAGAAAACCAGCACCGAGCTCCCGGTGCACTTCCATGCACGCGCCCACAATCGCGTAACTCTCCTCCGCAAACATCACATCCGCCATTCAAACACCCCTTGGTAATCCCCATCTCTCCATCTCGCCTGATTCGCTCACCCGTCCGTCCCCCCACGGCATCCCTTCCCAAAATTCGCCTAATTCGCCTAATTCGCGGTTATCCCTCCCCCCCTACACGGTGTCCATGAAGGTTCGTTCCACGCGGTTGAACATCACGATCCCCAGGAACAAGGCGGCTAGCGCAAACCCGGCGCTGTAGCCGAGCCAGCCCCAGTGCAGGACTCCCTCCCCCAGGAACCCGAGCCGGAAGATCTCGATGATCGGCGTCATCGGATTGGCCAGCAGGACCCAGCGCCACCGGTCCGGGATGCTGGATAGCGGATAGATCACCGGCGTGGCATACATCAGGAGGCGGACCCCGAATTCAAGCAGGAAGCGCAAGTCACGGTACTTGGTCGTCATCGAACTGAAGATGATCCCCAGCCCCAGCCCCTGTCCGGCCATGATCAGCACCAGCAACGGGAACAGCCACACGGCGGCCGTCACCCGCACCTCCGCACCACGCAAGACGAAACACACCAGGAAGGCCAGGAAGAAGAGAATCTGCACTCCGAACTTGATCAGGTTGGAAATGGCAATCGACAGCGGAATCGCCATCCGCGGGAAATAGACCTTCCCAAAGAGGTTGGCATTGCCGACAAAGGTGTTGGCGGCGGCGGTCAGCACTCCGGAAAAGTACATCCAGACCACACTGCCGCTTAGGTAGAACAGGGTTTTCGGAAGACCGTCGGTACTGAGACCGGCGATATTGCCGAACACCACGGTGAAGACCACCGTCGTCAGCAATGGCTGGACAATAAACCACAAAGGACCCAATAGCGTCTGCTTGAACTGCGACACGAAATCGCGTCGGACAAACATCCCCACCAGGTCACGGTAACGCCAGAGATCCGCCAGATGCAAATCGAACCAGCTGCTGCGCGGCCGGATGACCAGTTGCCAGACGCGATCAGAAGGTTGCGGTGTAAACGGGGACTCTGTGGTGGTGGTTTCCAATGCTTTCACTCATTTCTGTCTTCAGTCTTCTGTCTTCAGTCTGTAGTCTTCAGTCTTCTGTCTTCCACCGGCTTCTCCCGCCGGCCAGCAGTCCGATCCATACACACGTCAGCATCAGGATCAACGGATGCCGGAACGGGAAATCCACCAGGCTGTGCAAGCCGACACCGCCCAGCGCCAGCAGCAACCCGTAGCCCTCCAGTTCCATGAACGACGGGACTTGAGTGCTTCTCCGATCATACCGCCGGCTGCTTCTCCCTATCAGCACAAACCCGGCGAGGGTCATCCCTCCTCCCAGAATGCCATATTCCGCCAGGAACTGCAACGGTTCGCAGTGGGCATGCTTGAAGAAGTACTGATTCACAGGCAGCGTCTGGTAATACGGGAACACCACCGAGAACGTGCCCGGCCCGGTGCCCCACCATTGGCGTGATCGCCACATCGCCAACGTGTCGCTGGCGACGGTACTCCGGAAGCTCAAGTCATGCCCCACGGCGCGCACAAGCTGCAGATTCCGCGCGAGGCCGATGCCACCGGATGCCAACACCAGCACAAGGAGGCTGCCGAGAATCATCCGGTGTATCCTGGAAAACGGCTGCATGGCAAACGGATAACGCCACCGGATCCGCCACTGAATCAGGATGAACCCGATCACCTGCACCACCATCACCGCTATTCCGGCCCGGGATCCCGTCACGATAACCGCACCGGCCAGCAGTCCCGCCACCAGATAGCAGAAGCCGGACGGATTTGAAAGTCGTCCGCCTTGGAAGGCCCGGTATTGCGCGCGCGCACCGCTTGCCAGCGCCACCGGAAAGACCAGATAGGAAAACGCCGCAAAATGATTCTGGCTGACAAAAAGACCTGTCCATTCGTAGACCGGATAGGGTCGGGGAACCATCCGCTGATGCAGTGCCAGAAGCGCCATTCCCGCCGCCGCCGACACGATCAGGGCCGTCAACAGACGGCGCGCCCCCGACGGCAGCGATGCGGCAGCCCCCAGTGACGATGCCAGAGCCACCGATAGCCAAAGCCCCCTGATGGTGCCCTCTGGAAACGCGGACGCTGGCAGCAGGTGCCAGTGGGTCAGGGGGAAAAGCCCGACGCCCGCTCTCCATTCATGCGATGCATTCAGCGCATAAAGGGCTGGCAGACCGGCAATGAGCATCAGTCCGCCCAGGAAACAACAACGCTTTTTTTTCGAGGAACCCGCAAGGAATACGCGAAGCAGAAGCGCAGCGGCCAGCAGCAGTCCCGCCGACCACAGGCCAACCGTGCCATACGCATGGGGAGTCACACCGTTCAGGCGCTGTTCGAACGCAGCCAACCCTAATGCACAAACCAGTAGACCGCAGAGGATCCAGCCAGCGAGGATCCCACTGGGTATCCCGTTTTTCGACCGACTCATCATGCCTGTCTCGAGAACAACGCCGACATCCATCGGCGTGAGCGCGGACCGCCTTTGCCGACGACCGCTCCGGATACCGTCGGAGGAACCGGCGGTGCCTGATGGTACTGGTGATAAGCATACCCGCCATAGCGGCGGTAATAGTAATAATTGGCCATGGATTTCAAATCGACCCCGTTCATCAGCACCCCTAGGCAGGGGACACCGCTTTCCGAGATCCGTTTCATCGCCAGCGCCGCTCCCAGGCTGTGCGTGACCCCGTAACGCACGATAAAGAGCACACCGCCCGTATGATTGAGCAGGATCAGGGAATCGCTAACCCCCAGGATCGGCGGTGCATCAATAACGATCTGGTCATAAGCCGATTTCAGGCTCTCGATCAAACCGCTGAAGGCCTGGCTGCCCAGCAGCTCGGCTGGCCGGGACGGCACCTGACCGGAGGCCAGCACATCAAGCCGCGGTATACAAGGCGGCTGCAATGCATCCTTCCAGGCAACGTTCCCGGCGAGGACCTCGGCAAGCCCGTGTTCCGTCATTGGCCCCGTGAAGATCTTCTTGAAAGAAGGCCGGCGCAGGTCCGCTCCCAACAGCAGCGTCCGCCGGTCGTCCTGTGCAAAGCTGATGGCCAGATTCGTCGAGACCAGGGACTTTCCCTCCGATGGATGCGCACTGGTGACCAGAATGACTCTTGCCTTCTGAATGGACGGATTAATCTTCATGATCGCCCGCAGGGTGCGCAACGACTCGGACACTTCGCCCGCGGGTCTCAGATGCGTGTCCATCCCCCGTTCGCGATCGTTCTGGCCTGCGATAAACGGCAGCGACGCGAGAACAGGAACCCCCAGGGCACGCTCCACCTCCTCGTTACGGCGGAAGCGGTGATCCGCATAGTAGAAGAGGAAGATGACCGCTATCCCGCTCGCGACCCCGACAAGGGCACCCCGCAGCAGGAGTTGGCCGCGTCGGGGGCGATAGGGATGGCCTGCCGGACGGGCCTCCTCCGCCAGACGAATGACCTCCGTCGGCAGTGTTTCGGCGATACTCGCCTCTTTCATCCGGGCAATCACCGATTCATAAATGTCCTGATCCGCCTCCACGTTGCGTTTCAGATCGTTATAAGCCACCAAGGCCCGTGCCAGCGTGAACGCTTCCTGCTCCTGGTCCTGCAACGCCTTGGCCAGGTTCTTCTCGCGGGCCTGCAGCGTCTCGAACCGGCTGAAGAGCGCATACGAGGCCACGTTGAACGCATCCTCGAACTCCCTTGTCAAATGCTGCTCCTGCTGGAGCGCCTCCTGCAAGTCGGGGTGATCCGACTTGTAACGCTCGCGCAAACGGAAGACCTGCTGCTGCTGCAACCGCAGGCGCGTCAGCGTCTCGGACAGCACCGGATCCTCCAGTTGAGAGGCAAAGCCTTCCAGGGGGATCTTCTCCTTGATCTGTTTATCGATGGCCTCCCATTTGCTTTGCGCATCAATGCGCTCGGTCTGCGCGGAGGTCAGGGCGGCATTCAGCGACTTGAGTTTCGCGATCACGATGTTCTGGTCTTCCTCCAGGGAAACCGATTGCGAATCCTCGCGGTATTTCTGAAGCGCAAGCATTCCCTTCTCCAGCTTTTCGCGGTACTCGACGGATCGTTCACGCAGCCACTCGACGGCCTGCATCGACGCGGTCATCCGGTTGTCCAGTTCCTGCTGTATGTACGAGCGGGCCATGGCATTGGCCAATTCACTGGCAATCTCCGCTTTCGGATGCTCTGCCGAAATGTTGATCAGGCGGGTCTTGTCAACCGCGGTGATTGTGACCAGCGAAAGTGCTGCCGCCGCTTTCGCCGAAAGACCTGAAGATCCAGGGAAAAAATCCCCCCGATCCGCCAGTCCGCTTTGCGTCAACGCCTTTTCCATCATCTGCCGGCTGTACAGGGTGTTGATGACCGTGTTGAAATATTCCAGATTGCGGACAGTGACCGCCACCACATCCTGGTAATTCAACAACCGGGGCTGGCTTGCCTCCACCATCAGGACCGCCGTGCTCCGGTAATAGGGAACGGCATCCATCAGCCGCCACGCCGTAAAAAGGAACACAACGGCGGCGGCAGCCAGTCCGAACCAGAACCGTTCAAGCACAATCGCGGTCACTTCATGCCAGTCCGGAATCCGCGAGACCGCCTCCTCCCTGTCCGTCTGCGATAAATAAGGTGTTTTCATACGAGGAAACGCTTTCTGCCGATGCTAAAACAGCGTTTGCGGCACCGTGATGACATCGTTCGGCTCCAGGCGGGTGTCCGGCTCTTTCCCGTCGATAATACGGGAAACCTGCACGCGCATTTTCTTTTGCCGCCCCTCGACGCTGCGGGTGATCAGCACGCGGTTGATGCTGGCAAGGTCGGTGAATCCGCCTGCCTGGCCGATCGCCTGTAGCAACGTCATGGGCTTATCAAAGGGGATCGCATGTACACCCGGCGCCTTCACCTCCCCCAGGATGACCACCTGGGAAGACTGCGAGGAGACCACGCGGATCATCACCCGCGGGTTGACCAGATAGCGCTTGGACAGCAAATCCGTGATCCGGGCCTCGGCCTCCGCCGCGGTATATCCGGATATCTCGACCACCCCGAAAAGAGGATGCCGGATCGCCCCGGAAGCCTCCAGCCGGAAGGTTCCGGAAAGGTCCGGTTCCCGGAAAACATCAATCGAAACCTGATCGCCCGCGCGCAGGATGTACCCTTCCGCCAGCCCCGCCTGCACCTCCGGCGAAACGGCAACCCTCGCCCCCCTGCATCCCGCCAAGGACAACGGCAGCAAACACAGGCATAACACACCGGCAAGAACGGCTGCAAACCGGAACGTAAACGACAACAATCTGACTTCAGTAATCGCGCTCAAATCAACCCTGCTCAGTAATTCCAGCTTGCACGCAATCCCCAGCGTTCGGAGGAATAGGATGCCCGGTCGCGCTCTTCCTCGCTGCCGCTGCGATTGCCCCTGTTCTCAAAGTACGAATACGACACCCCGACGGAAAAATTATGTTTCAGCCACCAATCCAGGCCCAGGCTGTAACCCCAATACTCGTCACCGCGCCCGTCATACACCTCGGACGCCCGCCCGTCATCGATATCCACCGGGCGACCTTCCGTCCCATAGTAATCCACCTGACCATAGAACAGCGATGCCTGCCCCCTCAGCCGCTCGCTGAAAAGACGGCGGGTAACCCCGGCCGTGGCCCGCTGATCCACCGTCGCGAAACCGGCATCCGTGATCGAGGGGCGGATATCCGCCATCAGGTCACCCGTGAATGTCGTCAGCCCGAAGGGTGTGGTCTCCGCATTCAGGGAGGCGATGTAGTGGTTCACGTCGTCCAGATCGTCGTCCACCGGACGGCGCCAGCGATAGCCAATCCGCCCGGAAACACTGGTCTTGACACTTTGCCGGCCGCGCATCCCGACGGAGACATCGTAGAAATCGGCGTCCCCGCTGCGCCCGTGTACCCCTTGCAGGTCATCGCGCCCGATGCCAAGCTGCAGGTACCCGTCGCTCTTCGGCGTGACACGGCGATACAGCCTTCCACCGCCGTAGTAACGCCAATAGTTGATATACCGGTCTTCCTCGAAGTCATGAAACGAGACGCCGCCGACCAACCCCGCGCTGGACTTGGTCGAGAGCCGGTGCTCCAGATCCAGGTCGCCGGTGTAATCCTGCTTCACGATACGCGCCCCGACGAGCGTATCCACATTCTCCAGCCGGCGGTAACCGGCACGCGCGTGTATGCTGCTCTTTCCCGTCCGGTACATGCCGCCGGCCGCCAGCATGTAGCTCGGCTTCTCATCCACGCGATCCGAACTGCGATACAGGGGGATGATCAGTCCGGCATCCGTGTACAGGTGATTGCGCCCCGGATGACCGTAGACCAGAAGAAGACCGGGCACCGCATAGACGGTGGTCGCATTCTCCGACGGGCCGCTGTTGAGCGTTGCATTATCCTCGTAGGCGGAACTGACGGTGATGCGGGGCAGCAGCAGCCAATGGGACTGCAGCGGGATATAGAACGGCGCAAAGGCGGCATCCTCGCTCTCGACATAGGTGGCCGCATCAACACCCCGCGTATAGAACCCGGACGCGTAATAGTCCGTGCCGGCCGACGCCTGTAGCGCAACCCCGAACACAAGCGCCATCAGGCGCGAAACACCAGTTATTCCATTCCTCATCGTGAAGTCTCCTGAAACCGAAACGCCTTGATCATTTCCACTTCATCCTCGCGATAGGCCTTGCCATCCGCGTGGAAAACATCGTGCTGCCACAAATCCGGATCCTTTTCGGAACGGAACTGCGGCTGCTGGATCCATGTCTGTGTCTTGCCTTTGACCAGCCCCCGGTTGAACCACCCGATGCGGCGGACGGCAAAGAGGGGCAGCATCTTCTCGAACGTACAGTCCCGCTGGCGCATCAGCCAGGACGTGCACACGATCGGGCGGTCAAACCGCTCCAGCATCAGGAGCAGCGGCTCAACGGTCTCGGCACTGTCATAGCTCTGGAACGTGACGAGGTCGGAGCGCTCGTGGATCCGTGCGCCGATCGCGCTGCCGAACCGGCCCCAGGTGGCAACCGCCAGCGGCTGTCTTGGATTGACATCACGGGCCCAGTTGAAGGCTTGGCTCATCAGCGGCAGCGAGTTCTCCCCGAGCCCCCCGTCCCCCACCCGGTTATACAGATCCCAGAACAGGATCCGATCATCGCGCTTGAATTCCCCGATCAGGTCACGCACATACTTCTCAAGACTCGGCCAGGACGAACGGTCCTGGACATCCTTTGCACCGGGACCGGGGGTCCAGCGCGCATTGTGCTCGCCCGGCACGGGTTCCGGCTGCGGCCCCGTCACCGGCTCGATACCCGCGATATTCCGATCATCGAACAGCACCGGGGTCACCTTCAGGCCATGCCGGTGCGCCAGCTCGAGAAAGCGCCGGAAACGCTCCATGAACCCGTCCGGATCGGATTTCCAAACCACGTATTGGAGCTGCACGCGCACCGATGTGTAACCGGCATCGTGCGCCCAGCCCAGTTCCTCGGAAATAACATCCTCATCGAAGGTATCCACCTGCCACATTTCCGTCGAATTCACGGCGTAGCGAGGCACATAATTGAAACCCTTGACAGGCCCGATGCGGTTATACCAGTCCCAGATACGCCGCCGGTCCCAGCGCCCGCCGCGACCCGCTGGACCATCGGGGGAAAGCTGAGGCCGCACGTTGGCGACGGGAACCGGACGGAACGACGGGCTGACATCCGCCACCGTCATATCGCCGCCGATAAAGGTGATGGTCGATCCATTCCCCCCGATGTAACGCGACAATCCCTGCCGGTCGAACCGCAACGGGTCATCAAAGAACTGCTCAAGATCCTGGAAGAACACGTCGCAGACCTCGAACGCCCGCAACGGGGAATCGTTCAACGCCGCGTCGCGCCGCACTTCCGCACCGCCGCCGGGCAACCGTGCCATCACGGCGCTGCCCTTGTCCGCCAGGGCGACTGCGGTTCCGTTCGCCGGGATCAACTGCTGTTCAAACGCCTCATTGAACACCGCCCACGTTCCATCCGCCTGCTGGGAGACGGAAAACGTCCCGCCCCCCGCCCGGATCTCGCCTGCATCCATGCTGATGCGGATATCCAGCGAGGGAACCGGGGGTCCGGCATGAATCAGGATCCTTCCCTTTAAAAGGTTGATGTATATCCGCCGGACCAGATCCTCCTCGCGCTGTGGAAGCCCATCGGATGCATGCCGTAGCTGCAGGAACGTCAACTCCGAATCCGGTGCCACGCAAAGCGCCGCCCCCGGCGAAAGGACAATACACAACTGCCCGTCATGTCCGGTCACGAGGCGGGCCGTTTCCCCGACGCTGCTGTTCTCGTAAACCTCAAACCGCTTCTGGCGTCCTTCATGCACGGGACCGTCACTGAGATAGACACCGGCCGTGCCGACCTTGTTGACCACAATGGCCTCCCCGCGGCCAGGCTCCGCCCCCGGCACGGGGCTCTCCATCAAACAGCCTGCCAGCAGGATGGCGCATGCCATGCGCCCCCCCCGTGAAACCAGCCTTGTATTGTTCGTCATTTCCGCTACCCTCCTCTTATTGAATCCAACCTCTACGACATGTCAAACCAGGAACACACGACTTGGAAACATAACGGGACCGCCAGCAATACCATTGTTTCCCTTCTGCATCAAGGCGATACCGTTAAATTCCGTGCTGGCGGCCCCAGCATGCATCCGGTGATCCGACCGGGGGAAACCGTCCTGGTCCGCCCGGTCGGCAAAGGGGATCTCCGGCCCGGTGCCATCCTGCTTTTCCAGTATCACGGGCGCCTGGTCCTGCACCGGCTGGTTCGGAAATCCAAAACAGAGGGCCACCTGCTGCTGGCTGGTGACGCCGTGATCGAGGGCACGGAACACCCGGAGATAAACGGCATCATCGGCGTTGCTACCACCGTCTATCGCCACGGCACCGCAATCCGCCTGGATACGCCGCTCATGCGCCTCCGCGGACGGCTTCTCCAACGGTGGCGTCCTCTCCGGTGCTGGCTTTTGCGGGTGCGGCATGCTGGATCGACGGCCTGATCCGCAAGTCGTCCGCCAGGTTCCCACGCATGTGTCGGTTGACGCGTTCACGCCTGTTCCTTTCGCCAGGTCTCCAATGCCGACACGGACGACGGCAGCGGCCTGAAATGAAATCGGTTGACCGGAACGGAGCGGGAGATATCATTCAGGGCTTCCAGGGAGGCGTCTGCCCACGCCGACGCAAACCAGGGAATCCCGGCCATTGGCAACAACGACTGCCATGCATCGCCCGGCGGCAACCGCTCTAGGGACTCGAACGGGGCCTGCGAGAGCAGGAAAATCCCGGCCAGCGGAACCTCATCGGCCTCGGCGAAACGACCCGACCCATGCCACGGCGTACCGGCCACGTGCAACCGCCCGTCGCGCCGGAACAGCACCACCCGGTCATCATTCAATACACGCCATCCCGCCTGATGACAAAGCGCCGACAGCGTCGTTTTCCCGGCACCGCTACGCCCGGCGAACACCAGGCCAAGACCGCCGCAAACCACGGTGGCCGCATGTAGCAGCACTCCACCGCAACGCCCTAGCAATCCCCATGTGAGAACTTGATCCAAGGGGTAACGCAACGGGGCATCCGCCGGATCGCCATCCACGCTAAGCGTCGCCCGATCCAGCCCGCCAAGTAACCGGCAGGTGACCCGCGGGCGCTCGCGGCCCGAAAACCCCGTGCAAAACAGCCAGTCGTCACCATCCTGCCAGACAGCCCAGTTCCGACCCGCCGAAAACCATGGCGAGGTTGCCGGCATCTGACGTGACCCGCGGACAAGCTGCACGGGCAGCTCGGCCAAGGGACGATACGCCCCCTTGACCTCGCGGTCCGCGAAAAAGCCGCCGTACGCCCAGTCGTCATACCGCACAGGAATGCCCTCATCCCCGTTCAGCAGAAAACGCACCGGACCCACTGTCAGATGGTTGATCATGGTATTCAGGAGCCTGCCTGCCCGATTCCAGGGAATGGATCCGTACACTCGGTTCCATTCAACTTGCACCCCGCCGAAAGAGTTTCCTCGAGCGCCAGATCCACCCGCTGGACCTCCGGCTTGATATAGGGACGCCGCCCCTCCTCGACAGCGAACTCCGGGCCATGTTGTTCCAGTGTTCTCATCATCAGTTTACCCTCTTTCCTCGATTGCAACCACCGCCTCATAACGCAGACGGGTTGTCTTCCGCATGTAATCAGACTCGGTTTCTTCGTCCCCGGTCTCCACCTCGTTGAATGCCGGGCAATGCGTGCAGGCACCCCGCATAGCCCCGTTGAAACTTGTATCGGACCGGGTGGGCTTCCGGTCCCGTATCCGGGCAAGCTCATCGCGCCAGAGATCCTGGAATGCGCGACCCTGGCCCGGATAGCGGTAAAGCCGCGTCATGAGACAGGGGGAAAGGAATCCATACGGATCGGCATAAAACGACGTGGTTCCCGCCCCGCACGGGTAGAGCCGGTCCGTGTCGGGACTGCCCCGTCCGCTGCGGACAGATCGCACCCATTTCCCGCGCTGCTCCGGAACGGCCATGTCCAGGCGCACGGCCTCCTCCGGGGTCACCCGCAAGTCAACAGGCGATGGTGAGGGTTGCGGCCCACCCGCAATGCAAGGGAACACGGCGGCATCGAAGCGAAAGGGGACGCCTAGACCGGACGCCTGCAACGCCATGGCCTCCAGCTCGTGCTGATTCAGGGTCATCAGCATGGTCTTGAGTCCGACCCGGATGCCGCCGTCGTGCAGACGCCGGATCCCCTCCCACGCCCGCGCATGCGAACCCGGTACGCGCGTAACGTTCTCATAGGTCGCGGCGGTCGCCCCGTAGATGCTGATTTCCACCTTCCGGGGCGGTAATTCACGGAAGAGCGCCAGAATCCGATCCGTCACCAGAATCCCGTCGCAGAATACCGTCACCACCATCCCCAGCTCGCAGGCGTGGCGGTAGACATCCGGAAAATCCGCTCGCATCATCGGGTCACCACCGGTGATCAGCAAGTAGAGACAGCCGGCATCCGCCCACTCGTCAAGGGACCGCATCACGGCGGCGGTGTCGCATTCGCGTTCGCGATTCGCCACTTGATGGTCCTGGCTTCCAAGATAGCAATGCCGGCAACGCAGGTTGCAGCGGCTGGTCAATTCGAGCACGGCGGAAAGCGGAATGCGCGCCTTCGCCGCCCGGGTGCGCAGGCCGACCGTCCAGCCTTGCGATTCCCCGGTAGCCGCCGGGCCGCGCTCCTGTATTGATGTCTCGCTATTCATCGTCTGTTCCCGCCACTGCCGCCTCAATCAATCCCTTCTCCTCAAGACGCTTCACAAAGTCAACGCAGTCCCCCATCGCGGCCTCATCGTCCACCATGAACCGACGGCTGACTTCACGGCTGGCGTCTTCCAATGTCTTCCCTGCGGAAATACACTCCCAGATCACCGCCCCCGTCTCGTTCAAGGGAAATACCGCATTGGCACGCGCCAGATCGCCCGTGATCGGCACCAGCAGCCGGTCTTCGCCAATCCGGCGGAGAACCATCCGGCCCGATACCTTGAAACGCATTTTTTCCGGCCCCGTCATGACACACATCCTTTTCCGCAACTCACCACCGCTCCCACTTCCCTGACGTCATATTGATGAACCAGCGAGGATTCCTCGCCCCGTTGTACCACAGCCATGCCTCCGGCGAGGCGCGATAGAGGAAGGGATACGTGGTGCTGCCCGTCCACAACCACCCCATATCCTGCGTATACATCCAGACACTCTGCGCCGTTCCACCGGCCGGAACGAAAATGAAGCCGTGCTTGTTATGCCAGACCCAGCCGTCCGGCCCCATCGGGACATAATCCCCGAACCACGTCAGCCGCCGCCACCCGCCGACCAGGGACTGATAACCGGAATCCCAGCCCGAAGGCGCCGGGACCGCGGCCTGGGTGACGGTGAAGATCCGGGTGAGACCCCCGCCGGTCACCGAAAGGGATCCATGACGGACCGCGCCGCTGTTGGTCTCGATCCGGTATGTCACCGTCCCGCTATTGATGCCGGAGGAACCACCCGTTATCGTGATCCAAGGGGATTGCGAGGTTGCGGTCCAAGGGACAATCGCCGTGACCCCGACGGTCTGGCCGGTCACGGACGCACTCGAATGCTCCCGGTTCGTCGGGCTGAGCGCAAGATAACCATGAAGGGTGACAAAATCGCGGATGGCCGCGAGGCTGTAGACCGGATCCGCCAGTTCGGAAACCGTGAACCGCTCCCAGCGCCAGTGCGCGATCATATTGATCCATGCGGGGGGAACATTCCCTTCGCCGCCCCGGAGCTTCAGCGCGGGATCCCCCAGCAGGTTATACGTCCGGATCGCATCGGCGTGTAACCCACCCAGGACACCGAACGAACGACGGGTCTGCTGCAGCAGCGGACCGATGGTGTCCACCCGCTCGTCGGCGTGAATGCGGTGGAACTCGTGACTGAATTGACCCGCAAAACTGTTCCAGGACAGCCCCGCCGGCGCATAGACCGCCAACGCACCGCCATTCGGCTGCAGGACCAGCGCTTCCGCCAGGCACCGCTGCGTCGCGAGATAGATATCGAACCGCCCAATCAGGCAGGTCATGGATGCAAACAGCAGCAGCGGTGAATTCGTCATGCCGACGACATCGTCATAATGCAGGAGATTCTCATCCGCCAACTGCCGGTAGCTGCCATGACCGGTATAGTGGATCATCCCGGAACCGTTGGTGATGGCGGCTCGGATATCGGCACGAACCCCGGCCACCGTGTTGGAGTCCAGCGAGGTGTACGCAAGCGTGTAGCGCTTTTTCGCCTCGGTGCCCATTTCGAGATTGCTGGCGGTAAAATCACCACCGCCATCCGCATTGTCAGCCGCGAGCAGCGCCATCGCATGCCTTGGCCGCGCAGCCGCCGCCTCATAGGCCTTCAACTTGGTGATATAGGCATTGAACTGCGTGACACTCTGCACCGGCAGGCGCCCGACCGCCAGGTCCGGTACCCCATCAGCACCGGCAACATCCCCGAACAGCGAGTCTGATGGCCTTAACGTGGCCGAATCGGATCCCAGCAACGATGGCAGGTAACTGGTCAGCGCCGTCTGGGCATTGAAATAGTCATAATGCCCCCAGCCGCCCAGAACCACCATCCAGGGAGCCATGCCCCACTGCTGACGGGCATACACCAGGAAATCCCGAATCGCCTCGGGTGTCGCCAAGCCGCCGCCGAACTGGTCGCAAATGTCCTCAAATACCGCGACGGCGCTGCGGAGACCCAGACTCGCGCGGTAGTCCGCCAGGGCCTGCGCCGGGACTTTGAACGCCCGCGGGGCGATGACCAGATAATCCACGGCATTCGTGGTAGCGCGCATCCAGCCGCCGTTACCTCCGGATTCCGCCTCCACCGCAGGAATGCCCGACCTCTCGCGCAACGCCCACGCGGTTCCCGCCGCGACGGGCCAGCTCCAGCCCGAAGGCAAAACACCCGCCGCGTCCGCGATCCAGACCGGATCAAGAGGATCGGTCACATCCAGGACGAGCGGATCGGTGAACAGGGCGGAGGAAAGACGGGCATGCCCGCCATCCGTGGCCTTGAGAATCGGCACCCGCGGCGCATAGTACTGCTGGTAGGCAACCTCGAAACCATCCACCACGATCGTACTGCTGATCACGCCATCCTGCAGGATTCCCTTGATCTTGAGTTGGTTTCCCGAGGGCAGCACGGTGCCCGCCGCCGCCGTGAATACGGCCGAGACGTCTGCCTTCCCGTCAAACAAAACCTCGCCGAGCAGCGTGTTGTTGAAGCGGACTTCCGCCTTGTGACCGAGACCCGACGGGGTTTCGTTCCATCCGGTCAGGCGTACCGTGAACGTCACGCTTCCCGACGCATAACCCCCCAGCGGAACCTCGAACGTTCGCTCGCCGGTACTCGCGTTGCCGCTGTCGATATGCGTCCAGAAGTAGAGGTCGTCACGCAGTACCCCGCTGTGCTCGACCATGCTGACGAGATCCTGCTCGAAATCCTGCCTTCCGAAAAACGTCTGGTTCGTCGGCACGGCAACGGATGCTGGCGACACGCGCTGCATGTGCATGCCCGCCCCCGGCTCGATCCAGAAGACATTCCTGCGGGTGTAGCGGTTCGTGGCACCCCATCCGTAAAACAGGATGCGCTCAAGGGGGGCATCCACCAGATACGCCACCGGCTCGTTCCCGCAGCGCATCGCCAGAAGCGCATCGCGAGCCTTCACACCGACCTCGGCAGGCGTCAGCCCCAATCCGGCGGCTACCGAAGCAAACGACACGGAATAGATGTCGTTCGAGATCACCGGCAGCTTGACCGCCGGGCCTGTCACCGACACTCCCTTTGATGATGATTTCGGTCGCTCGGACTGCTCTGGCGAAAGGACAGCCACCGGTTCTTCCGCGTCCTCCTCAAACCGCACCGTCCAAACCCCCAGCGTCAAGGTTCGTCCATCACCACGCAACTCTTCCAGGCGATAGGTCGCCTCCGTTCCCCTCTTGCGCGTTCCGTCCACCAGGGTATAGGTGCTGGAAGGACTCGTGATATCCGCCGGGATGGTTCCATCATGCAACGGAACTTCACCCTCAGCGTCCACGCGGAACACCCGGTATCCAGCCGTACCGAACTCCGAGCCCGTCGTCCAGACCAGCTCGGCCTGCCCCCCCGTCCAGCGGCCCGAGACGCTCTCGATATCCGCCGATAAGGGATAGCCGGCCAACGCCGCCAGGGCACCCCCGATCAGGAGCACCCCGGCTAGGCCTGCTGCCCGCCGCCACGGAGGTCGGATTGTTCGTCTCGTCTTCATGTCTTTCTCTCAGGGGAACACTATACGAAGGAATCCCCTTATCGAATGGGGTACTTCCCTACCTGGCGATCCTCAAGGCTGACTGACCACCATCCTAATCCTAATCGTAATCCTAATCCTGACTGCGTCGTCAAGGCTGACTGACCACCACTCTGAAGTAGGCATTCTTCACCGCATCCGGATCAACCGGCACCACATAGCTGTTCTCCGGCGGGTCGGAGGCAAGGCCGGAGGCGATGGCGACGAACGGCTGGTCCAGCGAAAGCGTCATCTCCACCGCATACACCCGCCCCGTCTTACTGTTCCAGGTCAGCCGCAGCCCATCCGCCACCGCTTCCGCGCGGTTCACGCGCAGCACGGAGTTGGCACTCAGCGGGTCGGTGCCCGCCAG
>CAZGBW010000003.1:0-29238 GCA_964523995.1 uncultured Victivallales bacterium
TCAGGTTGCCGTTCACCAGGCGGTAGAGCGCCGCCTCCTGGCCGGGGTTCTCGCCATAGCGCAGGCCCTTCTCGATACCGTCAATCCGCCAGGATGCCTTCTCGTAGCAGAGGGTCTGGCGGGTGCCATTGGCGTCAACATAGCTGATTTCCATCTGCGGGGGAAAGTGATCGTCCATGATCGTTTTGTAAGCGGCTTTAAGGTCGGCGACGGGCATGATGCTATTCCTTTCGATTGCGATCAGAGCGGATTCCGGTCATCAGGGTTGGCCGTTTGCGTTTCAACATCGGCGGCATCCTAGCGCAAACCCGAGCGCTTGGCAACACGCACCTTGGTGACATCTGGATGTGCTGCCGCCGACTTGACACGAGTGGACCTTTTCTGGGATGCTTTCGGTGGGGAGGTGGCCGAGATATGACAACCCGGAAGCGAAGCCGCTGGTTATTCCAACGCCGGAAGGGATCGGCACCGGCGGTGATCCAACTCAAGTTGCGCGAGCTGAACCAGCTTTTCAACCTGATGGATCCCTCCCCTTTCGTTGACAAGGATCTGGAGGCGGATGCAGAGGCGTTTATCGAGGAATGGGCACTCGAATTCCCAGTGTCCCGGCCGATCACACTGGTCGTGCATGTGGATCAGGCGTCAACGGCGGTAACCGGCGATGAGGATCCCCGGCAGTTCGTGGAAACGGCGGTCCGGAATTTCTTCATGGGGAAGGCCCGCACGGCGCAACGCGAGATGCGGAATCTGCTGCAGACCGGACAGATCAGCCTGCTGATCGGCTTCTGCTTCATGGTCCTCTGCCTGACGTTGAGCAAACTGATCGCCAAGAACCTGCCGGACTCCACGACGGCCGTGTGGTTCCGGGAAGGCCTGGCCGTCGGATGCTGGGTCGCGATGTGGAAGCCGATCGACATTTACCTCTACGGCTGGTGGCCGCTGCTGAGACGGCTGCGCATTTTCCGGAAGATGAGCCGCCTGCGTGTCGAGCTGAAGACAAAACCCGTTCCACCCCCAGCGCCGGTCACCAGCACCAGTGGATGACAGGGGGTCCGTCTACCGATCACGGATTTCCAGCTTGATCTCCTCGCTGTTGCCTTTCAGTTCCGGCGCATACATGGCGCTGATCCGCGCCGGTAGCGAACTGAATTTCCCGGGAATCTCGGCCCGCAGCCGGTACGAGACGCTGTGACGCCCGCGGGCGAGTTGGCGCACCAGGAAGGAAACCCGCTCGTCCCGGAATTCCAGATAGGCACCCAGATCGTTTGGAAGGTATCCACTGCGCTGCTCGACCGCCTCGAAGCCCGCCGCCTTCATATCCTCGATCACGATGTACTCGTAATCGTTCTTGCTCTCGAGTTCCAGTTCCACCTCGATCAGGTCACCACTGGTAACCACCGCACCCCGTTCAAGCGGCTCGCGACGGAACCGTTCGACACGCTGCGAGACGGCCTGACCGTGCGCCCCGGAGACCGCCGCTTCGCGGTCGTCACGCACCAGCCGGTACACCTTGCGCTGGACCTTGATCTCCAGTCCGGCCGCCCGGATCGGATCTTCCCGCGTGAAGTTCGTCAGGTACGCATTGAAATAGACCGGGCCCGTCCCCCGCCGTCGCAGCGTCAGCGCCAGCTCTCCATCCTTGAGGGCATCGCCCTCGAGAACAACCCGGTTATCAAAGCTGAACAGGGTCTCGGGCGTGACCTTCATCTCTTTTTCCAGGACACCGTTCAAGAGCAATTCAACCGTCATGTCCGGCCGCCCTTCGCCGCTGGCCCGCAGGTAGTCGGCCAGGGCCTCGATGCAAAGCGCCGTATCCCGGGTGGAGTTCCAATACGTGGCGTGTTTGCGGTTATTGAGCAGATACTTGACCAGTCCCGCTGTTTTTTCGCTTTTCGGTTCGAGCGCGGCCAGCAGCTTGAGGTAGAAGGCGTGCGCCTCGAATTCACTGCCGTACCAGTTCCACCAGCAAGCGCTGTTCTGCATGTCGAGCCAGGCGGTCTGGTTTTCGGCATCGCGCACCAGGACCTGCTCGATATTGCGCATCACCATGGCCAGTTCCTCCTGCTTCTGGAGCCGTCGGAGCGCCATCGCCAGCAGCGTCTTGCCATAAACGGAAAGATGATTCCGGTCGCGATACAGGAAGCCGCCCATCGCCTCATTCAGGATGCCACCCTCCACGAGCGTCATGTAGACATACGCATCGAGATTGTCGGCATAGAGCTTATGCCCGTCTTTGTCCGGGTGTCTCCCCAGCCGGGCCGTTTCCTCGTCCTGGGACCGGTGCAGGAAGGAGAGTCCGTTTTCCAGCACACCGGGAAGGATGGCCACCCCGTTGGCCTTGGCGACCATCAGCCCGCGCACCACCGTCACGGAGGTGTGCGGGTGGGAACGTCCGCCGGGACCGTAGAACCAGCCCCAGCCGCCGTCACTGTTCTGCATCGCCGCCAGCGCGTTGACACCCGCCTTGACCCTGGTGTCCACCTCGGCCTCGTCGAAGACCGGATCGAAATCGTCGCTCTGCCGCCATTGCCGGGCGCGGTCGGCCTCGTCGCCGGTTTCCTGTGCATTGAGATGGGAGCGCTTGGCTCGGATTCCAGCCAGGCTCACGCCACTCTCCTTCAGGATCCGCTGCGTGATGACCGTCGGCAGGAAGCGGTTGAGCGTCTGCTCGGTACAGCCGTAGGGGTAGCTGACCAGGTACGGTAGCGCATCCACCATCGCCCCCGCCAGCGTCGGCGACCAGCGCAGTTCCAGACGGCTCTGCGCCTTCCGCCGCTCGCGGGGAATGTTCAGCGTGACCGTGGCCGTTTCGGCATCCGGACGGATCACCCCGCTGAAGGAGTCCGTCTTGAGCATCCCGTGCACATAGACCGGATACACCCGCTCCATGGCGTCGGACTCCTCGTCGCTGAGCGCCTTCATGCGAACCACCGACTCGCCCTCGCCCACCGCGCGAACGGTCCAGTCCACCCGCGTCTCGCCGCCCGCCGGAATCCGGACGGTTTTTTCCGACTTGCCCTTGATCGCCAGCGCCTCGCCATCGAGTTCCAGAACGGCACGAACGGTTTTCGCGCTATCGAGATTATTATGGATGTTGGCCGACAGGGTCACGACATCGGTCTCCACAAAGAAACGCGGGGCCTGCAGTCGCAGCAGCAGGTTCTTGGCCGTGACCACGTCCGCAACCCCTTCGCCGACCCGCGTGCCGTGCGCCATCGCCCAGGCCTTGATGCACCAGGAGGTCAGGTTCTCCGGCATCGGGAACACAACGTCGCAGACACCCTGGGCATCCGGCGTGAGCATCGCGGCCCAGAAAGCGGTATCCGCGAACTCGGTCCGTACCGTCACCGCCGCCGCTGCCGCTGCGCCATCGCCCTCTCCCGCCGAAATCGTGGAACGGTCGGCAATGGAATCGAATTCCATCAGCATCCCACCCTCCGGTGCCGCCCCCGCCATCGGCATGGCCATACCGGCCGCGAAACCGACGGACCGCATCCCCTTCATCGCCGCGCCACGACCAAGGCGCATAGCCCCCCCGCCGTACGCCTGCGTGCCTGCATCCTCCGCTAGATGCCCGAATACACCGACCGCCTGCATGGCCTCCTCGCCGGGTTTCGCGACATTGCCTTCCTGCCGTTCCAGGCTTGAACGGGTGACCGGATTGTGATGCCTCCGCCATTTCCAGAAGAAGGCGCGGATCTCGGGCACGTTCGAGCCCACGGAAATGTATTCCAGCGCGCGGTCGTAAACCGCCAGGACGACACTTCCTGAGACAGGTGCACCCTGCCTGTCCGTCACCCGTACGCGCACGGATGCGCTCGCCCCTGGCTGGAACCGGTCCGCACTTGGAATCACGTCGACGTTGAGAACCCGCTGCGCAGGCGGTACGATGATCTCCCGCACGTCGCTGTGCAGGTGCCCGTCGCTTACCGTCACCGCCTCGATAAAGAAATTGGGCATATCCTTGAGCGTCACCGGAATCTCGACAAGCGAACTTCTCCCTTCCAGCCTCAAGAGCTGCGGCGGGAGATAAACCCCATTGGCCGGTCTAACAAACAACAGCACCGCGCTGCCAGGCCGGTCGGTATTGACTCGCAGGGCCACCGTCTCGCCAGACGCATACTCCTGCTTGTCCGGCACCAGCTCGATCGCGTTGAAACGATAATCGTCCGCCTTGGCGTCCTCGCCCGTCACACTGAACAGCGTGGCCCCCTCCCGCGTCTGCCCACCCGCCGTCAGGACGCAGGCCAGACGGTACTGCCCAGGCCGCGCCGCCATGATCTGCAGGCGCGCCCCCCCCTCCGCATCGGTGGCAACCGGCCATTGACCCACCGACTGCTCGACCGGCAGACGCTGCTCGTTGTAGGTCACCCGAAATAGCGTCGCGGTTCCCGCTCCCGTCACGGGATCACCGGCGGGAGAGCGGGCAGAGAATTCGGCGGTCACGGTCTCCCCGGCACGACAGTGCCCGCGGCTGATCCAGGCAAAGACACGGAACGGATCCCGTGCGGCAATCAGCGAGCCTCCACCGGTAATCGTCCGGCGCGAGGCGTCCGTCACCTCGGCGCTGATCGTGTACCGGTGATCCTGGTCGCCGTGCATCGCCTTGGCCATGGCCGTGTCAAGGGTCACCGTCACCGTACCATCCGGTCCGATCGGCTGCGCGATATCCGCGACGACCTCCGGCGGCTGCTGCGGTTCCGGCCACCACCCGCCCCGCGGCCGCGGACAACCCCAGTGGTTCCATCCGGAAAACCAGGGACAGTCATATCCGAGCCATCCATAGCCGTTCCCGTAGAACCAGTCCCAGATCCCGACCGGATAGATCACGGTACTGTGCGCGCTGCGCGTCACCTTCACATGCACGGTCGCCTCGGTCACCGGAGCGCCGAAGAGATAAGCCGCCTTCACCGTCACCCCGACGGTGTCGCCCAGTGCCAGCGGGTGCGCCGGCGTCTCGACCGTGACTTCAAACTCGGGCTTCTTATACTCCTCCACCCGGAACGTCCCCTGCCCGCCGCCGATCTCGGCAATGCCGATCTGGTAGACACCGAGAACGGCCTCAGGGCCCAGGGCCAGCTCACCGCTTAGCCCGCCATAGGCATCCGCCGTGAAGGATCTCTCCAGGATTTTCTCATTGCGCGGATCGGTGATGACCACCGTGAAGGCGCCTCCCGCATGACGCGAGGCATCCTCCGGCAGGTCATACTGCGCCTCCCGCACCCAGAGCTTGAACTGCACCGTCTGCTCCGGACGGTAGACCGGTCG
Organism: uncultured Victivallales bacterium; assembly: GCA_964523995.1. Taxonomy (GTDB): domain Bacteria; phylum Verrucomicrobiota; class Kiritimatiellia; order UBA8416; family UBA8416; genus UBA8416. The sequence continues at coordinate 5,269 of CAZGBW010000003.1, forward strand.
GTCGGTTATGGAAAACACCTTGATCTCGTTATACTGCTCTTCATACCGCCGCGGGGTCCACACAGGATCGAACCCCAGGAACGCAAAGCGGCTGTATCGCGCCTCGTCCGCCGCGGCGGACGGATCGCGGGTCGTCGCGGTCACCAGCCACTGCAGTTCCGGGGTCTCCCCGTCGTCCCCGCCCACCGTCACCAGCCCGGCGGCATCGGTCTTTTCAGCAAACCGCCGGGTGATGACATTCTGCCGCCGGGCAAGCGGCGTTTTTCCGCCGTCCACATATTCCTGGCGATACCCGAAGAACTCCACGGTCGCTCCTTCCACCGGCGTCCCGGTCACCGCATCGGCGACAAAATACAGGGAACGGCCATCCAGCGGCTTGCGGGCGATGACCGTATCGGCAATCCAAAGGATGATCCGGCTCGTGTTCCCTTTTTCCATGCGGGCGGTCAGCAGATACGCCCCGGTGTCTTTCAGGGGCGTCTCCAGCGTCACGAGCCGGTCAAAATGATCCGGCGGCGGCGAAAGCGTCTCCGTCCATTTCGCGACCGTCTCCCCGACATACTTCTCGCCGTCCTTCTGGATCAGCCTCCATCCCAGAGAACCGATATTGATGGATTCGAAGTTGATCTCGCGCGGATTGTCAGCCAGATGCTTCTTGATATCGTCGAGCAAGGCCTGCATCCGGATGGCACGGGCTTCCAGCACCACGCTCCCCCCGTTGCGGAAACGGTAGTCCACCGTCGCCGCCGTTCCGGCGGGAAACACGGAGACCTCATCAAATCCGCCCCAGTTCTGTTCGATCTGGTCCAGCCGCTTCTGCTTCCACGGGGGCTTCGGATCGCCGTAGCGTTCAATGCTCCACCGCCAGTGCACCGCCGCCGCAGGAAACTGCCGCCGGTTCTCGAAAATCTGAGCCAGTTGATTCAGTGCCTGTTCCCCTGTGCCGGCGCGACCCGCCAGGTCGCGGTAAAGGCGAATAAAATTCCAGTCCTCCGGCAGTGCAAAGCGCTTGATGCCGCCTGCCAGCCTGGCAATGGTCTCATGTTCCGCCAGTGTGTGCAGCAGGAACGCGGCATCGCGCGGGCCCGCATCCCGTGCATCGTTCCGGAAGAACCCGTTGAACTCCTGGAGGGTCTGAACGCCGAATTGGCGAAAGGCGAAATCCGCCCGCTGGCGCAGGATATCGTCCTCCAGCGGACGGTAATGCCGGACGGCCTCGTCCAGCAGCGCCCGCCAGCGCTCGCCATCGCAGGAGGCGGCCGCATACGACGCTGGCAAGGCGTAGAAGACGGGGTTACCTGCCGCGTCCGACGGTGCATAGTCACCGCCGACCGGACCCTCATTGTAGCCATCGTCATAATCCGGCAGGATCTTCAGGTCGGTGAGCGTCTGCAGACGCCAGAATTCCTGCTGGCCAAGGACGGTGACACCGAACTGCCGGAGCAGATGACCGACCTCGGCACCGCTCTGGCCGGACGCAAGCGCCAGGGTCCGCGCCCGGTCGTAAAGCTGAAGCGCACGCACGCGATCCCGCCGGCTGGCGTTGACCTCCCGCCCGTCACCCCGGTGATACCCGCGTTCAAAGTCACCGGCAATGACAAACCCGTATGGAGGGAGCCCGGTATAGGCATCCGCTGCCGCGGCCAGCATCCTCCAATTGGCCCCATGCAGGGTCACCACGGCATCCAGCAACCCGTCCGCCTCACGGACACGGTTCACGACACCCAGGCATTCCAGAGCCCGCGGCAGGGCGACCGTGCCGATATGGGGGGGGATCTGCGCATCCAGTACCAGGTTCGTATAGACCGCATACGCCTCGGCATGATTGCCCCCGTCGCGCAGGGCATTTGCCGCCGCCAGATGCGCCGCCGGATTCGCCTCCGCGCTCATCACCGCCAACAACATAGCCATCGCACCGGCTCCCAGACGCGACATCACAAGCCTCCTTCAGCCATCGGAAACACCACCCCTCACACTATGCCGCCAGCCCTGCCACGGTGCAATCCATTTCAGCCCTTGTTTTTCGATTCCCGCCAGACGGGCTTTGCGCGTGGAAGCGCTCGGGCGGCTTCGCGGCGGCAGAGGGGTGGCGGCGGTACAGCGCGCTGGGGTTCGGCCCGGAAGCGGCCGCCCCGCTGGCCGACGCCCTCGGGGAACATGACCGCATTGACCCGGCCTACGCCCGACGTCTCAACGCGTAAACGAGCAACCGGCCGTCCCCTCCCGTTGGTGCCTCCCGACCGCCGGCCTACCGGATTTCGACCCGGTAGAATTGGCGCGTACGGGTGACTTCGGGTTCCCCGAAGGAGTGGGTACCCGAGCCAACGAACTCCTGCCGGACGGTCCAACGCACCAGATCCTGACTGCTGAGCACCACATACCGGACACCGGGTTTGCCCTGCCAGACAATCCGCACATATCCGGTGCCGGGGATACCGCCAGAGATCGGCATGACCGACTCCTGCGTCAGCAGCTTCAGCACATCGTTGACATCATCCGGGGATGTCTTCGCATAGATAATTTCCTGCAGATCGCTCATGCCGTCCCCGTCACGATCCTGGTCAGGGGTCTTCGACGCCAGCCGGATCAGTTCACGGTCGGACACATCCGGGGTATAGGAATGGACCGACAGCGGACTGAGTCCTGGCAACATCCCACTGGCCAGATACGTTGCCAGCAGGGTCACTCCATCCCCCGCTGGCGCATTATTCGGTCCGTAATCCAAGGTCTGCATCCAGCTGTACTCCCAGCCATCGGCCATATTGTCGTCGTCCATGTCATGATCGCGAAGAATAAGCCGCTGCCCGCGTATACGGATACCGGGCGAGGATCTCGTCTCCACCGGTTTCGGATCGTAGCCATTCCTCAGCGTATCCCGAGGCTCGAACAGATCCAACTTCCGGTTGCCGTTCAAATCCATGAAGGCCCGCAGGTAATAGGCCCCGTCCTCCAGCCCCCTGAGCTCGAACAGGGCCCCGGTACGCACGTCGGTACGCCTGGCATTCACTTGCACCTGCACAGCCGGCTCGCCGGCGCACGCGGCGTTCCTGTAGGCTTGCACGATAATATGCAGATTCGTCTCCCCGGCCAGGTAACGCACGGAATTCGTGATGCCGCGCTGCACCCGCCCGAAGTAGTAGAGTTCTCCCTCGATGGCCGACTTCCCGGCGTTCTCCGGCGTCTCCACCTTCACCGTAAAGGATCGCCATTCCGAGTAGGGCGTATTGCCGTTGTCGGAAAGCCCGCGCAACCGCATCCAGTAGACTCCGTTCGTCCAGACCTGCCTGACGTTGCCGGTATCGCCTGCATAGAAGGGCATGCGGTCCCGGTAGTTCCCGTTCACACCGTGATTCGGACGCATCCGGGTCGTGGTCAGCAGCGTACTGCCGACAGCGCCGCCCGTGCTGCCATTCGCGATCTGGATCTCATAGCGCGTGGCATAGGGATCCATCCGCCACTCGACACTGCCGCGGGCTTCCGTCATGACAATCCCCTGCGGCGTCATGATCACCGGCTGCACCGTGGTGGACACCGTGTTCGTGTTTTTCCGGAATGTCACCGCGCGGTAGAGGGCCGGCTCAACGCCATAGAAGTCGTTTATGGAATAGATCAGCGCCGAGTACAGCGCCGGCTGCAACCCGAACAGTCCCCCGACCTGGTAGTCCCCTTCATGGAAGAACGTCCGGTCATTGCCGGTGATGGTACGCGTGTAAACCGTGCTTCCCGCCAGGCGCATCTCAACCTTGTAGCCCAGTGCCCCCGGCACCGGTGCCCAGGCGAAACGCCAATAGCCCTTGGCCTCGTGGGTTAGCTCGATTTCCACGTCCATGCCGTCGGCCCAGCCTGCATCCAGCACGGCAATACCGGCAGCCTCGCTGTAGTTGTTCGTCCAATCGGTGTCCCAGACCCCGTTGTTGTTCGCATCCAGGAAGGCGAAGAGATAGTTGCTGCCCTCGACCAGGTGCCCGCTGCTCAGGGCCCGTGTCGTCACCATCCCGGTTTGCATCGCCAGGCGCCCGACCGCAAGCCCATCACGTTCCGGCGTACGGTGGAAACTCACCAGCACCGGGCGTGCCGCCCCGATCACATTGGCAATACTGCTTCCAAGCTCGCCACTGTAGCGAAGCTGCACCGTGAACTGCGGCGTCGGATACTGCAGGGGATCCAGCGGACTCGGACTGCGCACCCGATTAGAGTCGGATCCGTAGCTCCCGAGATACTCGGCCAGATTGCTCCAACCATCCTCATCCGGGTCAAGATCCGCATCGTACCGATCCAGGCTCAGCCCGGGGTTGCCGGTGGTCGGCGCGTTAGCGCTGTATTGCACCTTCCACAGGATCGGAATACCGTCCCCCGCCGTGTACAGCTCTCCATAGGTCAGGTCGGTGGGCGTCACACGCCAGTCGTAATCGCTAAGCAGCCCGGTCGGATCCATGGAATACGGATTCTTCGGATCGGTTCCGACGCGGAATTCCCAGTAGTTGCTGATGCCGTCGCTGTCGTCGTCCGCGTTGGCAATGGAAGGGCCGAACGGGTCGAAACCGTGAAGGAAACACCACCAGTCGGGGATCCCGTCGCCGTTGCTGTCCGTTTGTGCAAAGAGCACTGGCGCATCCGCCGGCGCATTCGCCATGGACACATTGCCGATCAACGTCCCCGCGTTGCGCCAATTGTTCATCCAGTCTTTATCGAAGGTGCGCTCAACCTGCGTGGTGGTATTGGTCACCGTGTTGGTGACTCCGTCGGCCCCCACGATCGTCGTCACCTCTACGGCGGGCACAACGGATGCGGCGAAGTCCTCGACCTGCCCCCAGGACCAGTTCGTGTTCAGGCTGGTGCCATTCCAGCGGCGCGCGGCGTCCGGACCGGTCGCGCTGGTGCCATCATCGAACCGGTAGTACGCCACATGCGATGTATTGGTGGTGACCCCGACTAACGCCACCCCCTCACGCATGGCATCGATGGTCGACGGGGCATAGGCCGTGGCTGCAATCACGACTTCGTCCATCATGCCTGCGAAACCGCTCCCGAGCCGCGTCCACTGCGGCCCGGCGGCATTGACCGTCGGGCGACTGCCGGTCTGCAACGCGGCTGCCTGCACGCCATTAATGAAAATCCGCATGTAGCCCGTGTCGGGATCGAAGGTGCCGGCCACATGTGTCCATCCATGCAAGGGCAAGTTCAGCCCGACAGGACTTTCCAGCTTGACATCAGCCGCCAGGGTGGAGGGCGTGAAACTCAGCTCCACCCGCCGGTCCGCCAACAGCCGGATCCGGTAGTTATAGGCATTGGCCTGTACCTGGCGGGCAATGATATCTCCCGCCGCGGCCGAGGGGTTGATCCAGGCCTGTATGGTAAAGCCGAGCAACGCGAATCGCGGATGGTCCGGCGTCACAACGTAACTGGTTGCCGCGCCATTCAGTGACAGGACCCGGTCCACGAGCGGCACCAGCGAAGAGGACGGCAGGGGGTCGAGACCGGAACCATCCAGCAGGCCGTTGTCGTCGGTATCCGGCAGGCGGGGATGCGTCCCCTGCCGCTGTTCCTCGACATTCGAAAGCCCGTCTCCGTCGATGTCCAAATTGGCGTCGTTGAGGTTGCTGGCGCGGGGCCAGGAGTTGGGCCCCGTCGGGTCTGAGCCGGCGAGCCATTCGTAGTAGTCGCTGAGCCCGTCGAGGTCGTAATCCTGATCGCTGCCGGCGACCGCCAGCGGATTCGGATAACGCCCGAACCAGTAGTATTCCCAGGCATCAGGGATGCCGTCGCCATCGGTATCCGCTCCCGGCGGAACGTCGTAATGGACAGGGAAGTCACTATTGATGGCCGCCCCCACGGGAACCCATTGCAGGTCGACCTCGGCCGGTGCTAACGGATCCGCGGGGATACGGATATCGAGGACCCGAAGTCCGCTGCCGGACTTATCCCACCAGATCGCGGGCGGCCGGGTATGGGCGGTGAACACACGCGTTTGAGGCGTATTGCCGAAGGCATCCTCCGGCCCGATTGTAGCCGCACCGTCCTCCGCGTTGTAAGCGGCATCCGCCTGCACAATCAAAAACGTATACCGGTTGTTCGAACGCTGCTGCTGCGGACGTCCTGCCGGGGAGATTGCGTAATCGGACTTGGTGATCATCAACCCGCGCCCCACCGCATTGGCGTAAGGCGAGGCCGCAGCGCCCGCGTTATAGGCCAGCGTGTAGTACTCATACGGCGATCCTTCCTTGCGGAACACGTAGTACTGATCCGGGTGGCGCTCGACGGGGAACATCTTAAGCGTCACTTTTGTGCCATCCGGCGAGAGGATCGCATTAGCCCCAGTATTCAACTCGACCGGAGTCACCGCATTAAGCGCAGGCCAAGCCCCTCCGGCTAGGTTGCTGCGGAACTTCAGATCCGGATAGCCGTGTATCAAGCCGCCGCCACTCATGAGATCGCCCGTGCTGACCGGGTTGTTGTCGAACTCGGGGTCAGAGGCGTCGTAGTCGTACAGATCGGGGTATTGGAGAACATCGTGACTCTGTTCGTGTGTCAGCACTCCAGGAACGACGGAGATCGGCTCGCTCTGCATGAAGCCACCGATCATGCCTTCTTGTGTCCTCACGAGATATTTTTGCCCGGAAAAATACACTGGGGGAAGGGGAACACCAGCCGGGTTGAAGAGCGATGCCATATAGACACCGCGCCGGGTCTTTGCGCCACCGTTAAAAAGGCCATTGGTGTTCCGGTCGTAGAAAAGGGCATCACCTATGTAGGCGTCGCCTAGAATGCCAAAGCCCAGCTCACTTTCTTCGGCCAGAACCACGGGATCAAACGTACCGTTGGCCCCGCTGGGGCCGATCGGCAGATCGATCCATTGTATATTGGCCGAGACATCAGCGGTGGCCGGTGTGCCGTCCGGTAAAGGAACAGCGCTGCTGATCAACCGTTCACGGTTACGGCGGTTGCCAGGAGCCAAGGTTTCCAACCACACCGCACTGGTGGCGCGATCAAAAATGCCATTCGTCGGCGTATAACCAATGGAAAACGACCCGGAAGGCGGCAGGCCGTCGTAGGAAGGCTGCAAACCCCGCGCCAAGGTGGACACAACCGAATCGCCATCATACGTACCGTTGCCATCCGTATCAATAAAGATGGAGTCGCCGACGGCATAGCTCGCTGATTGTGGATTAGCCGATACGTACAATACATCGGCCCCCGTCCAGAGAACCCCAATCGTCACGCCGGGGGCTGGCACGAAGCCAGGCTCCCTGTAGATCAGCTCAACACCATTGGCCGACACCGGATAGCCCGAATCCATGCCGTTATAGGTATTCGTAACCGTCCACATCAGCGAGAAATTCGCCACGTCGGGATAAACGTATATGCTGCGGTTGATACCGAGAACCGGATCATAGGTACGGTGATTCACGCTCGCCATTCCGGGTTGGAGAAGGCCTTGATCCGCGAGAACCGGCTCGCTGTCAAACACGCCTGCCGCACCGCCCGACATGTCGTCCATCCAGGCAAGGTCCGCGAACGATTCGAACGCACCACTGCTGTCAAGGTCTGCCCATTGCGCCGTTACGGGACCGAAACCGTCGGTCTCTTCCTGCAGGCCAAGCCCCTGACTGGGATTATGGATGAGCGTTTCGACCCCGCTGAATAAGCCATCCGCGGTGCTATCCACCCAGAGCGCATCCGCACCGAGCGTGTAACCGCCGCTGCCATCGAGATCCGCATAGAGAACCGGTGCCCCCAGCCGATCCGCCAAACGGGCGGTCGCGGCCACGCCATCGAACCATCGGAATCCGCTCGGCTGCATGATTTCATCATCCGTGGTGCCCGTTCGCCCTGGAACGGTATAGCGCCCGACCTCGCCAAAGTCCTCGACCGCATCATAGATGGAAACCAGATGCTCCATAAGCCGTTCCCATCCGAAAACCGGAAAGGTATTCATCCCATTGTCCTGGCTATCTGCTTGCGGATCGACAGCGTAGTTCTGGCTATTGGCGGGAATGGTCTCGCCTTGGTCAATCATACCCGTGAGATTGACATCCCGATGATCGCGCGCATAGATGATCCCTTGACCCCAGCTTGTCATGGGGCTCAACGCCTCGACCATATAGTTATACCCGAGTGGCTTGGCGTGTCCCCCGCGCGGACCGGTGAGATTATGGCCATCGGTACGATGCGTCACATACTCCAGATTAAGCAGGTTGGCCGCATCATAACCGAAATTGGCGTAGACGTTACAGGCATACGGTCCAGCCATGCGGAGTAAATCATCTGTGTCTGTATTACGTCTATTCGGGTCGTCAAAGCCGCGGTCTTCCCCCCAGATCGAATCACTCCACGGGCTGGTTGCCTCACCCAGCCGGAGATCACCACCATCCCTGAAACTATCGGGATTATGATCCCCACTCCAACCGCGCGCTAAGAGTCCAGATAAGGCCCCCAAATCCGGATTCACATGCATCGAGGAGGCAAGATCGTCGAATTCGCGCGGCGCATCATAGGTCCAGGTCGTTCCATTCGGCGGATGCGTCAGCGATCCATAAATGATTTCAGAGGTCACGACACCCGCTGCATTGGTCGTGAAGTTCGTCGACGTACTCTGACCCTGATTGAAATCGGTCAGCTGCGGTTTCCATTCGCTGATAACCGGCACGGAGGCCGCAAACTCACTGGAGGTCGAACCAAAGCGACCATAGCGGTCGAGCCACCAGTCCTCGTACGACCGGATATGCGCCGGACCCACTGAGAAATCCCAGGAACCGAACCTTACAGTAGGCAATAGCAGATCAGCGTTCTGGATCATCTGGTTGTTGCCGACTTCCGCCCATCGCTCGGGGCCATCGTAGAGATTGTTGTCCGCGCGGGCAATCAGCCCGGCGACATCGCCCGGATAATTGTTGGCGATATAGTCGGTATATTGAGTCCATGACCAGTATTCAGGTGTCGCTTCCGTTCCGCGCGGCAGCGTGCCGCTGTTCGGCGTCCCTGACAGCCCGGCAACCCAACCGCCCTGGTTCACGAGCAAGTACGGATCCCAGATCGGGATGAAGTCCGACATCGGGTCCGCTTCAACGGCCTCCGTCCATTTCTCGTCGCTCGGTCTCGGGACCGAGTCGACAAACCAGTTCTCGACATCATTGACTACCGAATAGGAGTTCCTGTAGTTGTCAGCATCCAGCGGTTCTCCCCAGATGCTGGCGGAATAATACAGCGGCACATGCACAAGCGCACGACGGCGCACGATATCTGGATTCGCATTCGTCGTATTGCCCGCCACGATATCACTGCTGAAGAACTGCTCGGAGGGTTCGAGTACATGCAACACGTTCCTGATCATCGAGAAGCCTTGAATAAGGGTATCTTCATTGGCCTCCAGTTCGTCAATCAACCCCTGACTCAGGTCCACCCATGTCTCGATGAGGGCAACGAAATCGCTCCGGTAAATATGCGGGGCGAAGGTATTCATATCGATGTTGAATTCGATTCGATTCAACGAGCCGATGTTACCATAAGTCGGGCTCAGGTTGGGGGGATCCGCCTCATTGTCACGCACGTAGGTCCAGCCGGCGTCGCCGATCAGCGGCGCATTGTTGGTCCGGATCGTGCCGTTCGCATCGAAGCTGACGGAAAAGATCGGCGGGCTGGTTACCGACACCGTGAAGAACGGCGTCCATTGATTGTCCGGCCCCCCGTGGAGGGAGGGTGTCGCGTCCACAAAGCGGCTGTCAATAACGCCGGGCCCCACAGGGGCGTCAAGGTAATTCGTGCTGGATGGGGCACCCCACAGGTGACGGTACTGCAGGTTCGTGTTGACCAATCCCTCCGCATAAAAGACCGGCACCCGGACATGGGCCGGATACTGCAGCGATGTCGCATTGGAGGTGACGTTGATCAACGTTGACGGTAGGCGGATGTAGTTGCCGAATGCGAATGTATTGGCCGTGCTGCCCGGTGTGTTTGTGACCATAATGCGCCCGAGTGCCGCGTCGTAGACCGCACCGTCTCGAGGGGTGCCGGGGCTTGAGCGAAGCTGGTTGACCCTCGTCGATGGCAGCAGCACCTTGACCTCGATATAACTTTCATGGTCCAGATAGACCAGCGGACGGGCATCCACGCTCGACATCTGATACTCGAACCGGCCCATGCCTGGAATATGGGTGTAGGCCATCGTGGAAGGACTATTATAGGTGTAGCCCGCATCGCCTTCCAGCGTCGGGATCGTGTCGTTGGTAATGGCGTTCGCACCATCGCTGCCGTAGTAGGGGACACGCGTCGTGCCGCCGAAGCGAACGATCCCCGGCGTCCACACATCATCGCTGCCGATCGCATCCCGGAACGGGTTCGCGCGTGTACCGGCAACCGTATGATTATTCAAATAGGTTGTTGAGGGCGCGGGGGTCTCGGGTTCGCCGAAAAGGGGATCGGCATTGTAGATCGGGGTTCTGATCTCAGAATACTGGGACGCCGAATAGGCAACCACCCCCGTCTCGACGCATGCATTCCAGAAATCAGGAGCTATCGATAGAATCCTGACTCTCACCCCATCGTATTTGAACACGTTACCTGAAGCGGCAGGATACTCGATATCAACACCCGGTGCATTGGTCGCAAGGCTATAGATTGCGTTTGCGATATAGACCCGCTGGGTAATCGCCAAACCACTGTCATTCATGGCGGGAATGTCATTCACGTCAAAATTGGCTTCGAAGCGACCCAGTCGGGGGATTCTGGCATAGGCAGGAACGGCCGTCTCGGAAATATAGCGATGCGAGACATCTCCTTCGAGGTTGATCGTCGTCTCGTTCGTGATCAATAATGTGCCGAATAATCCATACCGGGGGATACCGTTCTGATAGAAAAGCGGCGGCGTCAGGTCCATCTGGGCAACGGTTATCTGCCGGTTCGTGCCAAGACCAATATCAGCGACCCGGATGGTCACATTCTTAGTGCCGATGGCAACATTCGGAGGATCGCCGGGCAGGCTTTGTCCCCAGACATTTAACGCCGGTGCATACTCATGACCGTAATCCAACAAGAAACTACCCCGGTAACGTTCACCGTCCGGGTTGGTTTCCGTGAAATAACTCCGTATAACGGCGAGGTGATTGAGGATGCTGGCAATGCCGGCAAAGTTGTTCGTCAAATGGTGTTCCGGTTCCCAGCGGTCTTCCGCCGGGTCAGAGACGGATGCCCCGGAGCCTATATTCGTATAGAACAGCGGTGGCGTCAGGTCCAGCGAGCTGAGCGCGACCATCCGGTTCGTACCGGTGGCAAAGTCCGCCACGTAGAACGGATAAGCAGAGGCATTGGTGTACGCCAGATCCCCGGCGGTTGTCACCCGGCTGTGACCGCTGGCGTTGACCTGATTGGTGTTGGCCGTAATCCTCAAGGTATAGTCCGCGATAACCCCCCCGGGATTCGAATCGCCAAGCAATTGGACCAACGGATCGTAAGCCGGATTGATCGGTAAAATTTCTCCCGCAATGCCAACCGACCAGTTCCGGTTGATCCTTGACCAGCTATCCTCGATGATATTGGTGGAAACCACATCGACTCGGCTGCGGAAGAAGCGCGGGGGGGTCAGATTGAACTCGCTGATGTTTGTCGAGACGTTCACCATACGATCCCGATCGGCGACCTGGATCTCGACATTCAGATCCAGGAGAGAAGAAAATCCGGCGGGTGGCGGAAGCACGCGGCCGTCTGCGTCGACTCCAAGAATGGAGAAATTATAGTCGAAGAAGAAATCGCCGCGCCGCCCTTGAGGAAAATCCACCATGAAATTGGTCATGCCGAACGGCAGGATGCCCGGATTCCGGCTGGCGATGCCCCAATTGGTGATCGATGGCGTCCAGCGATCCTCAGCGTGCTCGTAGGGGTTCCAGCCTCCCGTCGGCGGCAGCGTTCCGCCTCCACGGGGCTGGTCTGTGAACCGTTCACCGGGGGTCCAGAATCCATCCACCAGCGGATCGTCGATCCAACCTTCTGCCGCCGGGTCCCAGCGCTGGTACAGCACGGCCGATAGCCCTTGAAATTCCGATTCCATGAAATGCTCACCACGCCCGTCCGGCATGCGTGTGCCTGCCGTTATGTCATTCATGGGCTGGGATAGATTCGCCCAGTTGGCCGGCGATGGTGCCGCCCCCCGGATATACGCCGTGTAAAACACCTCGATCGCCGTCCCCTCCGTTGCTGGCAATCTCAATTTGAATGCATAAGCCCCGGTCGCTAGGTTGATGAAGCCGCTTCCGTCCCCGCCTAACGCGTCGTATCCTGATCGACTGGAAACCACGCGAGTTCCAATTCTGAAGGCTATCGAGCGACCACCGACCGGCAACGGATCTAGCACTCCAGTGTATTCCGTTGCCAGATCGGCACTAGCGTTCCCGACAACCAGGCCAGACACAGGGGTCTCCCCTTGCACCACACTTCCAACGCCATTCGCCCAGGGCAAGGCCACCTCACCGACGGTCTTCGTGTCCATGAAGAAACCACGCTCGGAAAGACCATTGGTCGGATTCGCGCGATGGTAGCTGACCTCACGCCACCAGCCCTCGTAATAATTCGCCATCAAATTACGCACATCGCCGGGCGTGGAACCGGATCCGCTATAATCCACCTGACCATTTTTCGGAAAGTAGGCGGGGAAAACGTAGGTTAGGTAATCAGGAATCTCTGCCACCTGTTGTGCAACCCCAGCGCCGGTGCCCGCAATCAGCATACCGAGACATAGCCCCGCTACCCAACAAAAACGATTATTGTGTTGTGTTCTCATTATGGTTTGTTCCTTTCACCCGTCATCCCAGCCTGCCCGCTTGCCATCCGGATTGCACCCCCGGTCAAGTCAAGCCCACCCTGTTTAGCTAACGCATCCAATTCATCCCGAAGATCGGGAAATTCCCTTAAAATACGGTTGTACAAACCATAGGCCTGCTTATCGCGCTCGCGCTGCAGCGCCTCGGCTTCCTTCACCCAGGCCAGCGCCTTCGCCACCTCCGGGCGCCCCTGCGCCGCCTGAACATGCTCGTGACTTGCCAATCGCGCGGCTTCCTGCAAGGACGCAATCTCGGGTGACTGAACACGCAAGGCGTCCCGCCGCGCTTGCATCGCCTGCTTAAGGGCCACCTGTTTTGACTCCATGTCCCCAAGCTCCGCGTTCAGGGCATCGAGCCGCGCGCGGGAGCCATCCGCTTCACGCTTCGCCTGCACATCCTCCGGCGAGATCGACTGCTTGAAGGTGGCCGACACCCCAGCTAATGAATTCGTCAACATCGCCTGCAGGTCCTGGTAGCGTTGCTGGCCCGCCGATGACAACCGCCCGGGAGAATGCGCATCCTCCGACTTCAGCAATGCTTGCTGCTGCTGCATGACATCCTGCGACAGCCGAAACACGGCGGCATTATAGTCACGCCGGAGCGAGCGCTGCGCGGTTTTCCACGCATCGAGAATCGCCGCCACCGCAGTCGACCGTTCAAGCTTCTGCTCCTGCAGTTCGTCATGCTGCGCCTGTAACGCCTGCAACTCGGGATGCGCATCCAATGCCGCCTCCACCGCCAGAGCGGCTTCTCGGTAGGCCTGCCCGGTCGCGGTATGCGTCCCTTGTGCCCCCAACCCCGATGTCGCTCTAGCCGCCTTGACCATCGCCAGGCTTGAACGCGTTTTCTCGTTGCAATCCATACGCGCTTTCATCAGTTCCGCAAATTCCGTTTTCCGCAGCATCCTGCCATCCGCCAGACGCTCACCCTGATCGGTGGCCTGCTGATCGCCAGTGCCTGCGGTCGCTTCCGCAGGGCTCGGGAGAGCCGCGCCCCCCACGTTCCCGGATTGCACTGACTGGCTCGACCGAACGGGAGCCTGTGATGAGTCTTGCAAGGAGGGAGAAAGGACATCCGAATGGACAGGATTATACATCGCCCGTCCTAGGATCCCGGCAACCATCAGCACGACCACCAACGCCAAAATCCAGCCCGAGGATCGGCTAAAGCCTGCACGAGACAAACCCTCGAATGGCACCTTCATAACTCCCCCATAACGTGTTTTCAAGGCATCCGTCAAGAACCGGACCCCGAATCCACCCTTAACATTACGATGTGAACTTAAACCTTGCCATATAATTCGCCCCGAATCAAACACTATAATTAGGATCAAACCACGTTGATTTTCGACTCTAGACGAAAACGGGAACCTCACTAAAAACGGAAAACGCCCCACGCCAACTGACAACGGCCAACATCAAACAACACCGGAGGGATGCCACCGGGGAGACATGTACCTGAAATTTGAAGTTCATTGTGTTCATCTTACTCATTTCACTCACTGCGTCGGCTATATCTTAGCAACTAACATGCCAAATGCTTGATCGATGCCGATTGCCTGGAAAATACGGCTTGCACCCTGCCATTCCCATGGTGGACGCCAACCCGTCTAGATTACGACTAAAGCCTTTAATAAGAACACGTTTAACCTGGTCTTACGGCGTTCGTGGTTCCACCTTCAGGGGGCTCCGACCCTTAGGAGAATCGTTGGCTTGTTGCCGATACGGGCGACACCCTCATTTGAAATCAACTGCTTGACATGCATCAATATTGCGCTCATAATGCGCGCATCATAGGTTAATCTCTAAATTATGCACATCCCCATTCTTAACCGTCGTTTCAATCCGGTAGTGGACCGGTTCGTGACCACCGATCTGGCGCTCCAGGCGATTATCGCCCAGACCTCACCGTCTCCCCCCCCGCCCATCCAGAACGCGATTTCCTTGTTGAGCGATTGCCTTGACGGTCGCCTGCTGGCCCGCGACGCCATTCAGGCGGCCAAGGAGATCCCGCTCAAGGGGCAGGATCCCGAGCTGGCTATTCTGTTGCTTTCCCGCTGGGCCGAACTGGCCGCCCGCCTTTCAAACCCATCCGAGGCCGAGACACTGCTCCACCAGGCCCGAGCCCTTTTTTCAGGAAAGACCCATCCGGAAATCGTCGCCACCGTCCATTTCTCAATGAGCGTGCTGGAGGAAGCCCGCGGGAACCACCAGGAACGCGAGGGGCTGCTGCGGAGAATCGCCGCGGATCTTCCCGAGCATTCACCGCGGCGGAAGTTCTACCTCTGGGAACTCGGTCTGCTCCTGGCCCGGCAAGGCCGGGGCATCGAGTTCAAGATGGAGATGCTGCAACTGACCTGGCAGACCTCCGAACGCTTCCCGCTCGAGCAGCTTGACCGGCTCCATTTTATTGACGCCGTCGAAACCGGCAGGATTCGCGCTGCCGCCGAACGGATGTCCACCATTGCCGTCGCCGCCGTCGCGCCGGTATCGGCCTCCGCCGCCCGAGCTCTCTTCCGCGAATACCAGCAGCTTTTGAGCCTGATGCACCATGTCGGACAGGGCCCTGTCCCGCCGCCCACCGGCCTGCCGGAGAAGACTGCAGACGACAGACCGCCGACCGCCGACCGAGCCGCCAACAGTCAACCCCCGACTCCCGACCCCCAACACCCGCCCCCAACGCAACGGCCTTCACCAACGGCGCAAGGCCGGTGGGATCGTGATCTTGCTGATTACGGCTACACCCCGGTCTGGATCCAGACGGTCCACGCCCTGCTGACCGGCGATGCACCCGGTGCCCTTAAACTGGCACGCCTGGAGGCCAAACGGCTGATGGCATCCATTTTCGGGACCGGATTCGGATCGTTCAACCTGATCCGGGCCGAACTCGCCTCCGGCAATGCGGAGGCGGCCCGTCGCCTCCTGGAGATGCGCCGCACCCGAGGCAATACCCACTATCTGGACTGTTTTTTCGCCGCTCGTTGCGACCTGCTGGCCGGGCAGCGGCGCGAGGCCATTGCCCACTTTCGCGAGGCGCTGGCGGCGATCGAGCAGCACGACGCCCGCGGTCGGATGGACTTCGAACTGAGACTGGCCACGGAACTGCCCAAAGCCGAAGTCATCGAACTGACCCGCGAAGCCGCCGCCAGGCCGGCCGGAGTCCCCGCCCCCCCGGTGCATGCCCCGGTCCCCATCCTCCCGCCCCGCTCCACGCCGGCCGAGACGGCCATCATCGGACACAGTGCCGCCATTCTCGGCCTGCACGAAACCATTCGTCAAATCGCGGCGCTGGACACCCCGGTCCTGATCACCGGGGAAACCGGTACCGGCAAGGAACTTGTCGCCGCCGCCCTACACCGGCAAGGCACCCGCGCCGGAAAACCGTTTGTCGCCATCAATTGCAGCGCCATCAGCGAAACCCTGCTGGAATCCGAGCTTTTCGGCCATGAGCGCGGTTCGTTCACCGGGGCCGACCGCACCACCCACGGTCTGTTTGAAGACGCCGGCGAGGGGACCCTGCTGCTCGATGAGATCGGCGATGTGTCCCCGCGCCTGCAGGCGGTCCTGCTGCGCGTGCTCGAGTCCGGTGAAATCCGGGCCATCGGCAGCACCCGCTCGCGGCAGATCCACTGCCGGATCCTTGCCGCCACCAACGCCGATCTTGAACGGCGAGTGGCCGAAGGCTCCTTCCGGCAGGATATGCTCTACCGCCTGCAGCGCCTCACCATCCACATCCCGCCATTGCGCGAGCGGCGGGAAGACATCCTACCGCTCACCCGGCACTTTCTCGACGAGGGACGCGCCGCCGGAACGCACGCCACGGTATCTCCCGCCTTTTCCGCGACCATGCGGACCTACGACTGGCCCGGCAATGTGCGCGAATTGCGGAATGTCATCGAACGCATGCGCCTGACCCATTCCGACAAGCTCTACTACGATGCCGCCGATCTCGATATCCGACGCCCTCCTGGCCAGATGCAACCCGGAGCGGGCACGCCCCGTGCCGTGCCGGCCGCGGATATGCCCACCACCCCGCCAGCACCGCCAATCCATCAGCCTGCAGCCAGCCATCCGCCTTCCGAGGTCTCCGCTTTCCTGCGGTCCGGCCATTCCCCGCTACGACGCCTTGAGCGGCTGGAGGAACTGTTCACCGAACACCGGCGGCTGACCCGCGCCGAAGTCGTCCATCTGCTCGGTATCTCACCGAACACCGCCACCAAATACCTGCAGTCCCTGTGCGAAGAGGGTTACATTCGCTGCGTCGAACCCAGCGCCTCGTCCCGATCGCGGTATTTCGAGATCGCGTAAGCCACCCCCCCCTGCACAGGGAGCTACACACCAGCGGCGAGCGCTTCTGCTTCACCACCCCGTGAATTGCCCGGCGGTCGGTGGCCATGGCAAATGCTGCCATCAGTTTGCAATGATTTTGTCGGGGGCATCCGGCGGGCCGGACAGATCCGCCCGATCCGTGGGTCCCGCAACCTCGGGAACAGCCGCTTCGGGAGCTGGCGACAGGGAGGTCGCCTTTCCAGTGGAGACCGCCACGTGACCCGCCCTTTTATTCGCCGCCTCATGCCGCAACCGAGCCCGGACTCGCGAGGCAATCTCCAAACGGATCTCCTGGCGGGCCGACTCCGCCGCGCTCGACGCGGTCTTCAAGGCCTGCCAGTGCGTATCGCCCTCAAGCTGCTCGGGCGTCGAATCCCCCCGTGTTTTCACATACGCGGCAACCGCCGCACGCGCCTCCGCCGCCGTACGCATCCGCTCGTGGTGAACCGGGGCCAGCTTAGCCATCGCCGCGTCATGAACCGCCCGATCGAATTCCGGAAGATTCTGATCTCTAATATCCTCTACATCAACAACTTCCTTCTCAACAACCACAGGCGATTCCGCTTGGCGACGACAACCGAAAACGAGCGCCGAGACCCACACCAGCACAAGAAGCACTGCGCACTTTATCATTCAGGAATCCTCTCTGACCGAAATCACTGCCGGACACACCCGGCCCACGGTCTCACACTTCCCTATCGGAATCAACTCAACAAAGCACCTAGAGATAGCGCGATACCAGCGGCGAGAGCTTCTGCTTCACCGCCTCGGGAATCGCCCGCCGGTCGGTGGCAATGGCCTGCGCCAGGGCCGACCGGCATCCGCAGTCCCGGTTTTCAGGCAGTGCCGGAATCAGCGCCTGCAGTATTTCCAGGGCCAGCTTCGAATTCGCCGCCAGATGCCCCAGGATCAGCTCGAGCGTGACATGCTCCTCGGTCGCATGCCAGCAGTCGTAATCGGTCACCATCGCCAGCGCCTGGTAGCAGATCTCCGCCTCGCGGCAGAGCTTGGCCTCAGGCAGCGAGGTCATCCCGATCACGTCGCCGCCGAGCTGGCGGTTGATATTCGATTCGGCCCGGGTCGAGAAGGCGGGCCCCTCCATGCAGACATAGGTGCCACCGACATTGATGCGTACGCCGGACGCTGGATCCTGCTTCCGGATGACCTCGCCCGCAGCGGCGGCAACCACCTCCCGGAGAAACGCGCAGGCAGGCTCGCCGAATGCCACATGCGCGACCAGGCCCTCGCCGAAGAACGTGTGTGCCGAGGACTGCTTTGTGCGGTCGTAATACTGGTCCGGCAGGACCAGGTCGCGCGGGCGCAGATGCTCGCGCAGACTGCCGACCGCACTGACGGAGAACACCGTGTCTACCCCCAGCAGCTTCATGGCATAGATGTTCGCCCGGTGATTGATCTCCGAGGGCAACAGCCGGTGCCCGCGTCCGTGACGCGGCAGGAAATAGACGTCACGCCCTTCCAGGACCCCGTGCACGATCACGTCCGATGGCGCGCCGAACGGGGTTTCCAGGGAAAACTCCTCGACTCCTGCCAGCCCCTCCAATGCATAGAACCCGCTGCCCCCGATAACACCGATCTTCATTCGTCCCCTCCCTGCTTTTCTATCCTTATGCCTTCCACCAATTTCGGTGAACGACTACGGCGACGACTACGGTGAACGATTGGGAATATCTATCTTCGTAATCCGTAGTCGTCAACCGATCCCTCCCTGCTTTTCTATCCTTTGTACAACCTCGCGTAAAATGGATACCGCTGCGCCGGGTCCTCCGGCCGGTAATAGTGCCACCGCTTATAGGACCAGAGCCAATGCTCGGGATGGAGCCGGATCATCGCCTCCAACTCCTGCGTCGCCCGAAGCGTCAAGGCTTCCACCGTCAGCTCGTCCCCCGGCGACGGGAACGGCGGGGTCACCGTGACATGGTACACGCCCTCACGATCCGCGACACAGGACAAGGCCATAAGCCGGACTCCCGTCCGCTGCCAAAGCAAGGCGGCCGCTTTCGACACCGGCACCGGCAGTCCGAAAAACGGGACAAACATGCCGCCCTCGCGCGGCAGCGTGTTCTGGTCCAGGACCAGCGCAATCGTGCGACCGGCCTTCAGCGACTTGAGCAGCGAGCGCACCGCGCCGCGCCGCGGCACCGGATTACTCCCCGTCTGGCTTCTGAGACGATTGAGGATCCGGTCCACATAAGGGTTTCTCAGCGGCATCGCCACGGCCGTCACCGGCGCACCGAGCGCACCGCAAACCGTGCTTTGGATTTCCCAGTTCCCGATGTGACCCGCCACCGCGATAAAGGGAGGCTCGTTGATGAACCGCAAGAACGAAGCATCGTACTGGAAATAGCGGGACTGGCGGCTGGCCGTGCGGCGCATGAACCAGAAGATATCCAGCAGCATCAGTGCAAAACTCTGGAACGAGGCCTTGTTGATTTCCTGCCGCCGGCCGGGCGACATCGAGTCGCCGAAAGCCAGCTCGAGATTGGCGGTGGCAATCCGGCGCAGATGCGGCGAGAAGGCCCAGGCCAATCCGCCCAGGAAGCGGGAAAGCCGCACAACGGCAGCGCGGGGCAACCATGGGATGATCAGCCAGCCGATCAGCGCCAGCAGCGCCTCGGGACCCTGACGAAGGCGTTTTCGGTATTTCATGGCGGTGGCCTGTGGCGAAAGGAAAAGACATCCCCTGTTGATGAATATGTTGCGACTAATAGCGAAAAGGGATCGAGAAAATCGTTCGGTTAAGGGTATCCGAGTAAGTCCCGCGGTTAAGAGGGCGGTTAAGTGACCGAGGAAGTGTATGAACACACTTAACCGTATACTTCATCGCACACTTAACCGCCACCTTTACTCGGACACCCTTAAACGACCTGTTGAAGTGTGTATGTGCATTAGGAACCAATGAAAAACACACGCTAAACCCTGAATTCCCCGGAAAGTAGGCCGTCCGGGATTCGAACCCGGGACCCCTTGATTAAAAGTCAAGTGCTCTACCAACTGAGCTAACGGCCCATCACAAAACAAGTCCGGCACCTTACCTGCCGTCCACTGCTTTGTCAAGCGCCGCCAGCGCCTCGAGCGCCGCCGCCGTTTCTGCCGCCCGCTTGCCGCTCCCGCGCCCGGTCCAGCAGGCCCCGTCCGGCAGGTGCACGTCCACCGTGAATAACGCCTCATGCGCCGGTCCCTCGGTCGCCGTCAGCGCATAGACCGGGGATTGCTTCCAGCGGGCCTGCGCCAGTTCCTGGAGACGCCCTTTCGGATTGACCGACGCCGGATCCTTGCCAAGCCCCGCCACCACCGGCAGAATCAGCCGCCCGACAATCCGCAAAGAGGCCTTCATGCCTCCATCCAGCCAGGCGGCCCCGATGAGCGCCTCGACCGCGTCGGTCAGGTTCGACGCCCGCGCCCTCCCGCCCGACCGCTCTTCGCCTTTCCCGATCTTCAAATAGGCACCCAGCCCGATTTCCGACCCGATCCGCGCCAGTGCCGCACCGCTGGTCACCTGGCTGCGCCGCGACGTCAGCTCGCCCTCCGGCTGGTCCGGGCAGGCCTCGAAGAGATGCGCCGCCGTGATCATGCCCAGCACGGCATCCCCGAGGAATTCCAGACGCTGATTATCAGCCTTCACCCCGTCCGTCTCGTAACGGTACGAAGGGTGAACCAACGCCTGCTCCAGCAACGCCCGGTTCCGGAACCGGTACCCCAGCACGCGCTCCAATTCCCGATATGGATTCAATCTTCGTAACATTCGCACTCGCAATCTCTCTCGGCTTGCCTATGACATCACTGCTTGATACCAATTTTTTTAACTACGGAACACACAGAATACACGGAAACAATCATAATGCTAAACACCGTAATTGATAGCCACAAATAGCACAAAATACACAAAACAACATGGTGTATCCCTTTTGTGGTTTATGTGCCTTTTTGTGGCCAACTAGATTCCTGTTCATATACGCAAGCGAGGGTTCTCTTTTCCGTGTGTTCCGTGTATTCCGTAGTTCCCCCCGGAGCATAAGCCTTCGTATCGCCGTGCCTTCGTGTGAATATCTTCCCGAAAAGTTACCAGCTGCCCTCCGGTTCACGCCCGCGGATGAAACTGGTGATGGACCGATTTAAGCCGCTGCGGATCCACATGCGTATACACCTGCGTGGTCGCGATATCGGCATGGCCCAGCATTTCCTGGATCACCCGCAGCGGCGCGCCGTTCGCCAGCAGGTGGCTCGCGAACGAGTGCCGAAGCGTATGCGGGGAAACGTCCTTGTCGATGCACGCGTGCCGCGTGTACTCCTTCACGATCTGCCACAGCCGCTGCCGCGTGAACGGTCCGCCGCGCAGGGTCAGGAATACATACCGCGACGGCCCCGCCTTCTCCAGCCTCGGGCGCACCGTCAGCAGATAGCGCTCCAGCGTCGCCTGCGACGACGAGCCGAACGGCACCACCCGCATCTTGCTCCCCTTGCCGAAACAGCGCACGTACCCCTCCTCGAAATGAACATCATCGAGCTTCAGGTCGCAGACCTCGGAGACCCGCATTCCCGTCGCGTAGAACATCTCCAGCACCGCCCGGTCCCTCACCGCCATCGGGGTATCGCCCTGCGGCGACGCCAGCAGCCGCTCGACTTCCCGCATCGTCAGCAGCCCCGGAAGCACCTTCCACAGGCGCGGAGACTCCATCACGTCCGTGATATTGGCCGCCAGCAGCCCCTCGCGCTTGAGATAGGCGAAAAAGACCTTGATGGCCACCAGCCGCCGCGAAATCGAGTTCACACTCATGCCCCGGTCCCGCTCGGCCATCAGGTAGTCCACGATATGATCGCGAAGCACCCCGCTCGGACTGGAGATGCCAAGCCCCGCCATGAAGGCGGAAAAACCGGCCAGGTCCGCCGCATAGGCCTCCCGCGTCCGGTCGCTCAGCCCACGCTCCAGGATGATGTAGTCCAGGAACATGTCGATCAGCGTATTCACGGCCGCGCGGCCGGCGGCAGCGCCGCCCTGGCCTTCTGGTCGGCGGGAATCGCGTTCACGGCAAACCCCGACCTCGACACCAAGTACTCGAAGTTCTTGTCGGCCGTCAGCAGGCTGTCATACGTCAGCCGGACCACGCGGTTCGACGGATCCAGCAACAGGGACCCCTGCTGGATACCCGGCCCGCGCACCAGCGCCTGCATCACGATCTGCACGCAGGCGTCGTTCTGCATCTCGGGAATGTGCAGCGTCAGCTCCCGCAAATCCTGCTTGCGGCAGGAAGCCGCGAACATCAAGGAAAACCCCATTGCAAGAATCACTGTGTTTCTCATGTCGACCACGCTAGCAAACCCGATGCCGCACCGTCAATTCCCTTCGCACGTCCGGGTCGGGCTGGGGAACCGCAGGGATCCGCTCATTCCATGGACAGAAGGCACTGGGCAAGGAGGACGTCCCCGTCACAACGGACCGGCAGGCAGGTCACGGCCGTGTTGCGAGGCAACGCGGTGCCTTCAAGTCGAACCGGCAGGTACTGTCCTGACCAGCCGACGGTGATCTCCGCTTCGCGGGTATGCTCCGCGATCAGGGAAACAGGACTGCCGACAAAGGACTGCGCGAACGCCAGCCGTTTCTCGCGCCCCAGCGCGATCAGTTCCGCCGTGCGCGCTTTCTTGACGTCCTCGCGCACCTGCCCCGGCATTGTCGCCGCCGGGGTGCCGCGGCGCGGGCTGTACGGGAACACATGCAGATTACTGAAGGGCAAGTCCCGGATCAGCGCGACGGTGCTGGCAAACGCGCCTTCGGTCTCGCCGGGAAATCCGGTGATGACATCGGTGCCGAGTCCGAGATCCGGCATCCGGGCGACGGCGTATTCGACCGTGGCCCGGTACTGCGCGGCAGTATAGCGGCGGCGCATCCGGGCCAGGACACCGTCATCACCGCTTTGCAAGGGCAGGTGCAGGAACCGGCAGAGCTTCCGGGATGCCGCCATGTAGTCAATCACCTCGCGTTCAACGGTGGTGCTTTCAATGGAACCGATACGGAAGCGCACGATCCCCGGCACGGTCTCCACCGCCTCAAGCAGATGGATCAGGCTATGGGGCGGGGATGCGTAGCAGCCGAGGTTGGCTCCCGTGAGGGTGATCTCGCGGTATCCATCGCCAGCCAGGCGCCTGACGTCCTCCAGCACCTCCACGAGGGAGCGGCTCTGCGCGGTGCCGCGGGTATCGGGCACGACGCAGTAGCTGCAGCGGAAGTCGCAGCCATCCTGCACCTTCACCAGGGCGCGGGTCATCGCGAGGAGCGGCGTGAACGGCGCCGCCGGACCGGTGTTCTCGTTGGCAACCACCGGCAGGCCGATGCCGAAACGGTGGTGAAGCAGGGCTGGCAGATCGAACTTCTGTTTCTGGCCGACCAGCAGGTCGGCACCGGAGGCGCGCTGCAGATCCTCGGCGTCGAGTTCGACCGCGCAACCCGCCAGGACCACCACGCGGGCACCCGCGCGGCGCAGCCGCCTGGCCCAGCGGACGCAGTCGCGCTGGGCGACGTGCGTGATCGCGCAGGTATGGATCAGCGCCACGTCACAAGCCTGTTCCGGTTCAGCCAGACCATAGCCGGCAGACTCGAATTGCGCGGCGATCCGGGCCGTTTCCGCCTGGTTGAGACGGCAGCCGATCGTTTTGAAGCAGACAGTCGGGTTCATGACGCCGGCATGACTAGCACAAAGGAAACCGCCTGTCCATCCGATCCAGCAATTCGCATTATGGCCGAAACCACGCGGTTTACAGGCTAAAGGGCGTGTTGATTTATTCCGGCCGCCCCGAAACTGGGGGTGGATTCTCGCGCC
>CAZGBW010000004.1:0-16990 GCA_964523995.1 uncultured Victivallales bacterium
CCAACAAGTTATTGAGCGGTTTCTTATGATCCTGCAATGTTCTGATGGTGTCTTTGTAAACCGCCCATTGACAGTGCGTAACATAGCGGGTTTTTCACGGTCATGTAAAGCGATTATTATTGCGCTTTTAGTCGCTGTTTCTTACACTTTTCGCGTTCAACCTTGCAAACCCTTGAATATCAGAATTATATGAAGCATATGTTCCTTCCGTGCGTTTTTTCACCCAGGAGACATCAATGAAAACGCTTTCGCCTGCTCTGATTGCCGCGTTTGATCAGTCGCTGAAGTCTTCCGCCGTGCCGCTTGGCATGCAGTTGGATTACCGGAAGTGGCTGCGATTCTACCTGGATTTCTGCATGAAGTACCGGCACCCACCCCGTGATCCCGATTCGCTGGAACCGTTTCTTCATAAGCTGGCCTCCAAGAATCAGTCGAAGGCCAGCCAGGAACAGGCTGCTGCCAGCGTCACTCTTTACTACGACATCATCCGGAATTGGCCGGATTCCAGTTCCCAGTCTCCGGTCATTAGCAAACCGGCGGATACCGCGAAGAAGCAAGTTGCTGTGAGTAAGGAGATTGCAGCACCCCGTCTCGCGCGTTGTGGCACGGGCATCTTGCCCGTTGTTCATGGGCGGGACGCTCATGCTACGAGGGATTCTGCGAGCGAGAAGGCGGGCGAGACGCCCGCGCCCCCAGAGACGCCAAGCATGGTGCGTGAGGGGACTTCAAAGCATGATGATCAACAGGCGTCCAACCTGACATGGGCGGATTGCTACCGGCGGCTTAAGGAGGAAATCCGGGTAAGGCAGTACTCGCCGAAAACCCTGTCTACCTACCGCATTTGGACTGAGCAGTTCCAGCGTTTCCTGAAAGACAAACCACCTGCTGATTTGACTTCTGAAGACGCGGTTCACTACTTGACGCATCTGGCTACAGACTGCAAAGTCGTGGCATCCACCCAGAATCAGGCATTCAATTCTCTGCTGTTCTTGTACCGCCATATACTAAAGGCGGATTATGACTTGAAAGACAAGGTGGTGCGTGCGCGGCGTACCCGTTACATTCCGGTTGTGTTGACGCGCGCTGAGGTTGATCGGGTGATCGAGTGTCTCGAATACCCTTTCAATCTAGTCACAGGGGTTCTTTATGGATGCGGTCTTCGACTGTTTGAGGGATTGAATCTGCGAGTGGGCTGTATTAATTTCGACGATCAGATTCTGACGGTGCATGATGGAAAAGGGAAGAAAGACCGCACGGTTCCGCTGCCGGAATCTCTTATACCACAGCTAAAACAGCACATGAAACGCGTCTATTCCCTTCATGCGAAGGACATGAAAGAAGGATATGATGGCGTCTTTATGCCAGGGGCACTTGACCGCAAGTGGAAGAATGCATCGAAGGAACTGGTTTGGCAATGGGTGTTTCCAGCCAAGACGCTGACATTCGTTCCGGATAAGAATGAGCACCGCCGCTATCATCTGCACGAGTCCGTGTTTCAAAAGACATTGCGGGAAGCCGTACGCAAGGCGCAGATTCCGAAGCGGGTTACGGCACATACGTTCCGTCACAGCTTTGCAAGTCACCTGCTGCTGCACAACTACGATATCCGTACGATTCAGGAAATGCTCGGCCACAGCGATGTGCGGACGACGATGATCTATACGCACACGGTCAAGAGCCGCACACAGAAAGAACGGAAAAGCCCTTTGGATTTCGAGCCGGGGCAGGGCAGGACGGTTCAAGATCGCCAATGATTGCCGCCATGGCGAGCATGGTTATATTGGACATCGGGGCATTGTCAGCTTGAACGGAGTATAACGACATACGGAAAGGAATCGGAATGACGGCGCAGACGGCTTTGAAATTGGATGAGCATTATACC
This sequence comes from uncultured Victivallales bacterium, assembly GCA_964523995.1. Taxonomy (GTDB): domain Bacteria; phylum Verrucomicrobiota; class Kiritimatiellia; order UBA8416; family UBA8416; genus UBA8416. The sequence continues at coordinate 1,883 of CAZGBW010000004.1, forward strand.
TGGACGGATTATCTGGCGTGGCCGGATTCGGAGCGATGGGAGTTTATCGCCGGGAAGGCCTATGCGATGAGGGAACGAGTCATTTCATTTTAACGCAGAGGCGCAAGGACGCAGGGCAGTTCAATTTATAGCTCTGCGTCTCTGCGCCTCTGCGGGAGAAATATTGCCGAAGCTATGGGATGGTAGTGTATTAATCTGACTTATGAAGGAGATGTAGTTGTGGCGGGAGTGGCAAAAGAGCGGCTGGATGTGCTGGTGACCGCGCGTGGTCTGGCGGAGAGCCGGGAACAGGCGCAGCGGCTGATTCTGGCCGGCCTGGTCCTGGTGAACGGTCATGCCGGCACGAAGGCCGGGGAACGGGTTGCACAGGATGCCACGCTGGAACTCAAGGGCCAGTCGCGCTTCGTGAGCCGGGGTGGCGACAAGCTGGAGGGGGCCTTCCAGGCGTTCGACTTGAATGTGGAGGGTTTGGTCTGTCTGGATGTCGGCGCCTCGACTGGCGGCTTTACCGATTGCATGCTGCAACATGGCGCCAAGCGGGTGATCGCCATGGATGTCGGCACGGCCCAGCTTCACTGGTCGTTGCGCCAGGACCCGCGTGTGACGGTGATGGAACAGTTCAATGCACGGTACCTGGCGGCGGGCGACCTGCCGGAACCGTTCGCGTTTGCCACGTTCGACGTTTCGTTTATCTCGTTGACGCTGGTGCTGCCGCCAGTGGTATCCCTGCTGCCGGCAGGTGGCGAGCTGGTGACGCTGATCAAGCCGCAGTTTGAAGCGGGCCGCGACCTGGTGGAGAAGGGAGGCGTGGTCCGCGATCCCGCCGTGCGGGCGGCGGTGGTCGAGCGTATCCGCGATTTCGGTGTGAATACGCTTGGTTTGCGCTGGCTGGGTGTGATTGAATCCCCGTTGACGGGCCCGGCGGGTAATGTGGAGTTTCTCGGGTGGTGGCGAAAATGAATGGGTTACTTCTTTTGAAACGGAGTCACACGAAGGCACGAAGACACGAAGGCTTATGCTCCGGAGGAACTACGGAATACACGGAACACACAGAAAAGAGACGCCTCGCGTACGCTATGAACAGCGATAGAGTTGGCCACAAAAAGGCACATAAAGCACAAGAAAATGCAGTTTTGATGTCTTGTATATTTTGTGCTTTTTGTGGCAATCAATTCCCGTGCTTAGCATTATGATAGTTTCCGTGTATTCTGTGTATTCCGTAGTTAAAATTGGCGATAAACAGTGAAGTTATAGGCAGGACGATATGAAAGCATTGGGAGTGATCGCGAATACCGCGAAGCCGCAGGCGGCTTCGGTGCTGAAGCGCTTGTCCGATCTTGCCGCCTCGCTGGGCTTGTCGCTTTCGGCCATGGCGGAGACGGCAGACCTGTTGCCGGGTGCGCGGAGGCTTGCCTGCGGGGCGGATTTCCGCGAGTCGGAGGCGGTGGTCGTCCTGGGGGGCGACGGCACGATGCTGTCGGCGGTGCGCAGCCTGCACGGGCTTGACCGTCCGCTTCTGGGGGTGAACATCGGCTCGCTGGGGTTCATGACCAGTGTTTCCGAGCAGGATCTCGAACGGGCGCTGCGGTGTCTGCGCGAGGAGACGTTCATCGTGTCCGAACGTAGTGTGGCGCAGTGCCGTGTGCATGCCGTGGACGGCTCGACCGAGGATTACAGCGCGCTGAACGATGTCGTGGTCAGCAGTGGTGCCTCCGCGCGCGTGGTGCGTCTGGAGGTATGCGCGGGTGGCAGTCTGGTGACAACCTATGTCTGCGATGGCCTGATCATCTCGACACCGACGGGAAGCACGGGGCATAGCCTTTCCGCAGGCGGCCCCATCCTGACGCCGGAGACGGCGGCTTTTGTGGTGTCGGTGATCTGCCCGCACACGCTGAGTTCCCGTCCGCTGGTGGTGCCGGACCGTTCTGGAATCCGGATCCGGATCGGCGAGTCGTCGAACGGCCTGCGGCTTTCCGTGGACGGTCAGGTCGGTCGGGCGCTACAGTGCGGGGATGTGGTCGCGGTGGGTAGGGGGGATCGGAATGTGCGGTTCCTGCACCTGCCGGACTACGATTATTTCCGGGTTCTGCGGCAGAAGCTGAACTGGAGCGGATCCGCTGCCGGTTCCGGCGGGACCGGGAAAGGGGATATCTGATGGATAGCGGTGGCGGATTGCAGATCACGCGATGCTGAGAGGGGTTGGAATGCTGCGAGGCGCGGAAAGATGGATCGGCGGCTATGCGGCATCGGTCTGGCGACGACGCCAGGCGCACGATGTCCGGCATCTCTTGTTCTGCATGGCCGACCATTATGAGCCGTTTGAGCGGACGGTGATGCCGTCGGGCGAGGTCACCGGCGGACGGACTCTTGCGGAGGCTTGCGCGGGAATCCGCGACTGGTGCGCGGCGTATGCCGGGATGGCGTCCGGCCTGGCCGACTCCGACGGACGTCCCCCGCAGCATACCTTCTTCTATCCGTGGGATGAGTATGAGCCCGATTGCCTCGATTTGCTCGGGGACTTCTGCCAGCGCGGTCTTGGCGAGGTGGAGTTGCATCTGCACCATCGCCATGATACCGCGGAGGGCCTGCGCGGGAAGCTGTCGGCCTGTCGGGACGCGTATGCCGGACGGCACGGACTGCTGGGACGCGCGGCGGAGGGAGACACCACGCGGTATGCGTTTGTGCATGGCAACTGGGCGCTGTGCAATTCGCGGCCGGACGGGGACTGGTGCGGTGTTGACCAGGAACTGTCGGTACTGCGGGACACCGGCTGCTATGCGGATTTCACGTTCCCGTCCGCGCCGTCGCCGACACAGCCGCGTTTCGTCAATGCCCCGTATTACGGGGGCGATCCGGAGGAAGGCGGGCAAGGACACCGGTTCCTGCACCGGGTGCGGGTGGATCAGCCTGGCGTGCAAACCGGGGGTGGGGGACTGCTGTTCATCCCGGGTCCGCTGGGGCTGAACTGGAGCTCCCGCAAGCTTGGCATCCTGCCCCGAGTCGAGAATGGCGAGATATCGGCGATCCACCCGGCAACGGCCGGGAGGCTTGCCTTGTGGATGCGGTTGCAGGTGGCGGTGGAGGGACGGCCGGACTGGCTTGTCGTCAAGCTGCATACCCATGGGATGAGCACGCGCAGCCGGGCGGGGGTTCTCGGCCCGGCGATGCGGCGTTTCCACGAGGAGCTTCGCGGGCGATGCTCGGAATCCAAGGGGCGTCTGCTCCTTCACTACGTCACGGCGCGCGAGCTTTACAATATCGTCAAGGCCGCGGAGTCCGGGGCGGACGGCAACCCCGGTGCCTATCGCGATTTCGTAATCAAGCCGCCCCCGTGCCGGCGATCATAAACGGAGTTTGACGCCCGGCGGTGAATGTGGGTAAATGCATCCATGCATCCGGATTTCTTCTCGTTAGGTCCATTCACCATTCACACCTATGGCGTGATGATGGCGCTGGGTTTCCTGGCCGGGCTCGGGAACTGGATCGTGCTGGGGCGGCGCGAGGGGCATTCCGCCCAGTTCTGCACGGACCTGATGTTCTGGGTCATGGTTTCCGGTATTGCCGGTGCGCGCACCGCGTATGTCCTGGAGAACTGGCAGTCGTATGCGGAAGCCCCGATGACCATCTTCCGGGTGGATCAGGGGGGGCTGATCTTCTACGGCGGCCTTGTTGCCTCCGGGGTTGCCATTGTGATATTCGCCAGGCGTCATCGGCTTGGACTGGCGTCACTCTTTGACTTTGCCCTGACGTCGGTCCCCCTTGCACATGCGCTGGGCCGGATCGGTTGCTTCCTGAACGGGTGCTGCTATGGCGGACTCGCCTCGCCCGGTGGTTGCGGTCTGCAATTCCCGAAAACCTCGATTCCATGGGTGGCCCAGGTCAATGAGGGGTTGATCGGGTCCGAGGCTTCCTCCAGCCTTGCCGTCCATCCGGTGCAACTGTATGAGGCGGGCTTCAATGTGCTGGTGTATGGTCTGATGGTATGGATGTTCCGGCGGCGGCTTCGTCCCGGCATGCTGATGGCGGTATATCTCATGCTTTACGCGGTCGGGCGCTTCACGCTGGAATACTGGCGCGGCGATCGCGGGGAGCGGTTGGCGGTGGGGTTCCTTTCGATTGGCCAGTTTGTCAGTGTGCTGGCCTTTATCCTTGGCCTTTCCCTGCTGGTTGTGCTTCAGGTGCGTCGTGCTCGAGAGGCGTCCCATGATTGAGTCCGGGGAGACCCTGTGTCTCCTGGCGACGGAGAAAGACCAGGGAATGCGGCTGGATATCTGGATCGCGTCGCATATCCCGGAATGGTCCCGCACCCGCATCCAGGACCTGATTCGCGACGGGCATGTGGAAGCCTCCGATCGTACCGATTGGCGACCGCGCGACGGGGTGATTGCCGGGGAGGTCTACTGCGTTACGCCGCCGATGGCGGAGCCGGTGGCCCTGGCTCCTGAAGACATTCCGCTGGAGGTGCTTCATGAGGATCGCGACCTGATCGTGATCAACAAGCCGCCGGGGCTGGTGGTGCATCCGGCACCGGGACATTCCAGGGGTACCCTGGTGAATGCACTGCTCTATCACTGCCAGGATTTGCAGGGGGTAGGGGGGGAGCTTCGTCCCGGGATCGTGCACCGCCTCGACAAGGACACGAGCGGGGTGATGGTGGCGGCTAAGAACCAGCAGGCCATGGATGCCCTGGCCTCGCAGTTCCAGAACCGCGAGGTCCGCAAGGAGTACCTGGCCGTCGTGGCGGGTATCCCGCATCCTTCTGCCGGACGGATCGAGACGGAGATCGGCAGAAGCCGCTATGACCGCAAGAAGATGAGCACCGACACCTCCGGCGGAAAGCAGGCGGTGACGAACTACCGGCTGGAAGAGGTCCTTGGCGCCTTTTCCGTCGTTCGACTGCATATCGAGACCGGCCGCACGCACCAGATCCGCGTGCAGATGGCGCATATCGGCTGTCCGGTGGCGGGGGATGACGTCTATGGCGGGCCTGCGCGGAGGCTCTGGACGGGCCCGGTTGCCTGCGCACGCCAGATGCTGCACGCCGAGGTGCTGTCATTTGTTCACCCCACGACCGGAATCCGTGTCGAATTCAAGGCACCGCTGCCGGCCGATATGGCCGGATTCATCATGTCCATGCGCCAGAAGCCGTCGCGCACCCCGTGAGACGCGCGCGGTCCTTCCGGCCATTTCTCCGCCAGTTCCAGCGGGACGAAGCGGGCTTCCTTTCCATAAGGCGATTGACGGACAGGCGCGATATAGAGCGTCTGCCCCTTGCCATACCCGTTCCGGAGAACCGCAGGCTGTCCATCCTTGAAACGCCCTGTCACCTCGACCCCGTCAACCGGCGTGACCTAGGCCTTGAGGCCGATCACCCCCAGTGAAGAGGCACCGCCCGCTTGCTGCAGGTCTCCACGCTCGATGCAGACGATGCACACGTCGTCCAGGAATTCGCCTTCGCCGATAAAGCGTTGCACATCGCCGAGAATGAACTCGGGCAACTCCTCGACCGGGGTTCGGGCGGCCTGAACCGCGGCCGTGAGCAGACGGTCGCGCCCATATTCCTCACCGTCGGGGGCGCACACCTCGTAAAGCCCATCGGTGTACAGCAGCAGGCGGTCGCCGACATCCATGGCGGATGACACGTCCCGGTATTCAAAGGACGCGTCGAAACCCAGCGCCGGGCCGACAGACTCACCCTGCAGGGGCAGCCATTCACCCGCACCCGCAGCCGTCACGTGCAGGGGGGGCGGGTGCCCGGCGTTGGCACCGCGTACTACGCCGCTGCGCATATCCAGAAACACGTAGACGGCCGTGGCCAGAAGTACGCAATCCGGCATGTTCAGAACCTTCACGAATTCACGATTGATCTGCGTCAGGAAGCGCCCCGGCTCGCGCGCCGCCACCTTGACCTCCTCGACGAGACCGCGCAGCACGGCCGTGACCAGTGCCGAGCGAACGCCATGGCCCACCACATCGCACACAAGCACGCCGACTTCGGTTTCCGACACGGGCAGGAAAGCGAAGAAGTCCCCGCCCAGCGTTTGGCTGGGACGATAGAGCATGCCCATCCGCAACGCTTCCCTCCGCCCTCCATCGGGCAGCAGGGGTAGGCGGCGCGGCACGAGCGCCTGCTGTACCTCGCGGGCCATGGCAAGATCGGATGCCATGACCGTGTTGGCAGCCCGCAGTTCGTCTGCCAGATGTTCAAGATGTTCTTCCGTGGTCTTGCGCTCGATCGCGTACAGAATCGCGCGCGAAAGCAAGCGTCCGTCGAACTGCCCCTTGACCAGATAATCCTGCGCGCCACCCTGCACGGCCTGCACGCCCAGTGCCTCGTCATCGAGCCCGGTGAGCAGGATGATGGGAATGTGCGGGGCGCGTTCGCGCACATGCGCAAAGGTTTCCCAACCCTGCGAATCCGGTAGCGACAGGTCGAGCAGTACCGCTTCGGTGTCCAGCCCGATGGCCGCCATTCCCTCCCGCAGGCAGTCCCGCCGCTCGACCCGGAAGCGTTGCGGGGCGGCCGATTCGAGCAGGCGGCGCGCGATCAGGAAATCCTCCGCGTCGTCTTCAATCATCAGAATGTTGATCGGCTTTTCCATGGTGGTGTTCACGTGCGGATTCACGCGTCCCGCACTATCCCCGGGATCCGCCGTTCGGGGGCAGTTTGACGATGCCCAGCCAGTACCTTCCGAGGGCCTCAACCACGTCGACCATCTTCTCGAAGGTGACGGGTTTCTGGATGTAGGAGTTGGCACCCAGGTCATACGTGCGGACGATGTCCTCGTCCGCCGATGACGTGGTGAGAATGATAACCGGGATTGAGCGCAGATCAGGATCTCTCTTGATCTCCTCCAACGCTTCCCGCCCGTCCATCTTCGGCATATTGAGATCCAGCAGCAGGATGTCGGGCTGGGGGGCCCCGGCATACTTGCCCTGATGGCGGAGGTATTGCAGCAGTTCCTCTCCATCATTGACGAAGGTGAGGTGGTTGATGGAGCGCGCCTCCCGAAAGGCCTTCTGTACGAGCATCTGATCCTCAAGGTCATCTTCGGCCATCAGGATCTGGATCGTTTCCACGGTCATGGGTCATTCCTCCTTTTCTGCATCCGAATCTTCGTTGGTGTGCTTGAACGGCAACAACACGGTAAACGTCGCACCCTCGCCCGGCTGGCTTGTGGCGGTGATCGTGCCTCCGTGCCGTTCGGCGATCCTGCGGGAAACCGCGAGCCCGATCCCTGAGCCTTCATACGCGTCACGGCCATGCAGCCGCTGGAACACGCCGAAAATCCGTTCGAGGTATTTCTCGTCGAATCCGATCCCGTTATCCTTGACCTGGATCCGGCAGCACACCGGCGGGGCGGACGTCGGGCCACCCTCGCCGGTAACCGGTTCGGCGGATACCGTGATCACCGGATGCTCATCCGGCTTATGGAACTTGAGCGCGTTGCCGATCAGGTTCTGCAAAAGCTGGCGCATCTGGGTGGGGTCGGCATGGATCTCCGGCAGGTCGCCGACGTTCACCTGCGCGTTCGTCTCGCCAATGCGCACCTCGAGGTCCGAAAGCACGCCCTGCACGACTTCATTCAGGTTCACGGCCACGAACGTCTTGCCCCGCGTGGTGACGCGGGCGTAGCCGAGCAGATCGGTGATCAGCGTCTGCATGCGGCGAGTGGCTTTCCCGATGCTGGCCAGGTAGAGATGCCCATCGCCCTCCAGTTTGTCACCATATTCCTTCTCCAGCAGAGAACCAAACGCCATGACTTTGCGCAGCGGCTCCTGCAGATCGTGCGAGGCCGAGTAGGCGAACTGCTCCAAGTCCTGGTTCGAGCGCGCGAGCTGCCCGGTCTTGCGCCTGAGAACCGCCTCGGCGCGTTGGCGCCGGCTGAGCGACTGAGCGTTCACAATCGCCAAGCCACAAAGACTGACAAGGCCCAGGGCCAGGTTCAGGTAGTCCTGTTTGCGTTCCGGTAAGGTGATGTCGTCCGCCACGACAACACCAAGGTTTTCATTCTGGCACCTGACGCGCACACAGAACCCGGTGTCGGACGTGGCATGGGCGTCATCAGGCTTGAGCCGGGCGATCCAGGTCTGCATCCAAGTGGCATCGTCGGGTCCGGGACGGCTGCATTGGGTTTTTCCAGGTTGATTTCCACCGGTCGAGGCGAACGCGACGCGACCGGCCCCGAACAGCATCGAGAAAATATCGAGAATGCCCTTGATCGCTTCATCCTCGTCCATGATCCGGGAGAGATTCACGAGCATATCCATGGCCATCTCGTAGTCCGCCAGTTTCCGGTTGCCTTGTTCGAACGCCGCCTGCGACTGGCACCGGGCTTCCCCGGTACGCCAGGCCTGGACCTGTTGGGCAAGGATCAGCCGGAAATGATCCAGGCCAACCGGCATGACCTCGGCGGGAAGGCTCAGGAAGGCGGCGCAGTCCTGCAACCGGCTTTCGGCTGCGGGATCGACGCCCGTGTCGAGCAGAACCAGGCGGCGCGCGCCCTCGGCAAAGAACTCCCGCGCCGTTTGCTGATCGAACTGCCAGTGTGCAACGTGCTGTTGCCAATCTTCGAGCCAGCCGGCGGTCACGAGGTGCGCTCCGGCGCGCAGGCAGCTCTCGACCGTGGTCTTGTTCAGGAGCATATGGAAACACAGATCAACGCGCTGGATGCGGTGAAATCGGTCCTCAACCCATTTTCGGATCTCCTGGCGCGACAGGGAACAAGCGCCAACGAGAACCGTGGTCCGGCCATCCCCGCCACTATCCGAGAAGAGTCGCTCGATCGCCGCCATCCCCTCTGCACTCGGTTTGGAGCAGAGATCGGGGAACGCCGAGACCGTGACGTCCTCGAATCCCTCGCCCTCCAGGATAGCCTGTGCCTCCAGAAGGTAAAACTGGCAGACGAGCAGATGTAGGCTAGCCGGCATGATTCACAACCAATCCAGGGGATACCGTCCCCAGCGACGCACCGCATCCGCGATGGCGAACAGGACAGATTCCGGTACCTGCCATGGGATTTCCCCGTGGTTGTCTGTCAACACGAACCCCCCACCAGGCCCCGCCGCCGCAATCGCCTCCTTGACCTTGGCCTCGGCGTCGGCGGGCGTCCAGCGGCGCATCTCGATCGCATTCAGATTCCCCATGACCGTCAACCGGCCGCGACAGGCGGCTTTGACCGCGGCCAGGTCATCCAGCACGCTCACGCCGACACCGACCGTGCCGGTCTGCGCCACGTCATCCAGAATATCCAGGCATCGACCGGAGGCAAAGCTGGTCGCCACAGCGCCCTTGATCCGGAGCAGGGTACGCCGGGCAACGCGAAATCCGGTCTTCAGATACAGTTCCCTGGGGATGATGGTGGTGGACGATACCGGATCCGCATAGGCGATCGCCCCGGCACCCGCTTCCAGTTGCGCATTGGCCCAGGCCACGCAGAATTCCTCGTTCACGCGCATGAGCTGTTCGAACCGGTCCGGTTGTTCATGAAGCAGGATCAGGTAATTCTCGAATCCCAACTGCATCACCGGCAACGAGAATGGCGAGATCACCGAACCGATCACCGGCACGTCATTGCCCGCACGCTCCTTGAGCAGGCGGATAAGCTGCAACACCTTCTGCAAGCAAGGCGTATCGCCCACGCGCGGCGGTTCCAGTCGTGCAATGCTGTCCGTACTCCCGATCGGGGGCTGGCCGGAATTGGGCGGGCCGTCCTCGCGATAGACGACCTCTCCACCCCACGCCTCCACCTCCACGGCTCCGTACATGAAACCAATCAGGGCATCATGGCCATAGCGGGCACGGAGGCGCCACTGACCTTCCGCCACGGTGTCCGGCCTGGCAAAGTACTCCCGGATCGAGAGACCGAATTCCCGCGCGCCTTGCAGCACGGTAGGAAGCAGGAAGGGGACGCGGTCCGGTTCCTGGTGCGACATCGCGGTCCCCAGGCGTTCAGCCGATGTCATGCATTCCGTGTTCATCTTGCCTCCTCGGTTAGGCGGGTTACGGTGGCGATGGCTTCCGAGGCCGTGTGTCCACAGCCGTCCGCCCCGACCTCCTGCCACAGGCGGTCATCAAAGCGGAACGGCGCCCCACCGACCACGATACGGCACGAGCAACCCTCTGCCAGAAGTCGCGCGCGCAGGGCCTTGACCCGCAGCGCCGACGGTAGCATCAGCGCCGAGATCAGCAGGATGCGGATCTGGTCGGCCTTGACGCGGGCGACGAGGGCATCCATGTCGGTTCGTCCGTAGTTCAACAACGCGAATCCGCTGGCCCGCAGCGCTGAATACACAATCCGCAGACCCAGCAGGTGATAGTCTTCCAAGGCGGCAATCGCCATGGGAGGGATGCTCTTGCGGGCCGCATCGGCCGCCGGCAGTATGGTATCCACCATTTCCTCACACAACCGGCCGCTCATGTAGACCTGCGACAAGGATACCCGGCCTTCTTCCCATCCGGCACCAATCCGCTCCAGCACGGGGACCACCAGGCTCTCAATCCCCGAGAGTGGTGACGTCGACCCCGCGACCTCCGCCAGCATCCGGCCGACCGTGAACCGGTCGAGAGCCAGCAGCGCCCGTTCCAGTTGTTCCAACTGCGTTTCCGTGGTTGTGTTTCTCATAAGCCTCCCTACATGACCACCACCTCAAACTGGCACCACAAATAGCGCTTGATCACTGCTATTCCCAGTGTAGCACGATTGCCTAGTGATTCAAGTATTATCGACGGCATTTCAAAGCGATCGATGAGCCTGTCCGCAAAGGTCTTATCGGATAGGCTCCAGCCTGCAAGCACCGGACGTAATTAGCACAGACCGTCAATTGATGGAGGCGATGCCACGCGGCGCATTTCCGGGGTCGACGGCGGTTCCCGGCGTGTTCGTTTTCCCGTCCGCATCCGTGAACGAACCGTCGCGTTCATCGCCGTTCGATCACCGTATTCTCTAGGAAGGTTCTTCCGCATCCAATCAACCTTGCACAAAAGTTAATTCTAACATTGCGGCCTGGTGTCCCGGCAGTCCAAGTGTGTCAATTACTCCACAAATGGCTATTGAATAAGCAATTGCCTAGAACGTCCGCGTTCTAAACGTCCCCGTTCTAAATTTCCCGGCTGACTTCGCTTCGCTCGTCTACGCACACCGCGTATCCGAACAGCTTGAGTTTCGCGGCCAGCAGTGCGCCAAGACGCGGCAGGTCCGCAGGATAAACCGAGATCAGGCGTTTCCCCTCCTGCTGGTAGAGCGTCTGCTTCTTATACATGCTCATCTTATATTGCGGCGTGTCAAGCCCCCAGTACTCGATATAGACGTCCAGTTCCGGCAGATAGAAGTCCGGGCGAATCTGGAACTCACCGATGATCCGGAACTTGGCGTCGTAACGATAGGTCAGACCATGCGCCATCAGCCACTCCGCAATGCGTCGTTCGCCCGCCGACTGCACCACCGTGCCATCGCGGGCCTCGATGGTCTTGTTCAGTTCCACCTGCATCTCGAAATTGCGTCGTTCCAGAAATACTTCGTCGAAGCACCGGTCGCAGAAGACGCGCTGAAACGCCTGGTGCGAACGGGCAACCTCGTCGGCTGTGGCCATTGCATGGCACCGCTGGCAGCGGTTTTTCACGCCTGCCGCCAAATCGTTGGCAGCCTGGTCGATGGCATCGGCCACCGTAGCGGCCGCCGCGCGCACATAGTCACGTTGCGCCGGATTTCGAGCCAGGTCGCGCAGGTCGGCTACGCAGTCCCTGGCCGACGCGCCGCATTTCTTCAGCCCTCTAATAGCATACTGCTGCGTCTGCGGGTGGCGGGCCTTGAGGGCCAGAGGGGCCAATGCTGTCACGGCTGTTTCTGCGTCAGCTCCGAATTCCACCAGTTTGCCAATCGCTGAGGCCGCAAGGCGTTGCACCTCGTTCGAAGGCACGCGCAGCATGCCGATCAATTCCGGCAGTGCGGCGGCATCTCCCGAACGCCCCAACTCCAGCGCACGGCGCACGGCGGCCTGGTGGTCTTTCGGCAGCATCGGGCTCTTCATGGTGCTAGGCTCCTTCCATTTGGATTGACTCGCTTCGCTTGCCAATCCGCCGTTGGCAAGCGTAGCGACTCAACGAATGTGCAGATCTTGCTCACTTTTCGCACTGGGCTTTCAACCACCGTTTTGCCTTCGGATGCTTCTTCCACGCGACGGTCAGGATGTCATAGGCAATCATCGCCTCCTCGGCACTGCCCATGCTGTACGATCCGGGCATATGCTTGGGCAATTTCCGTTGGCCCAGAAAATATGCCTTCCCATGCGGGTTGCGCTCGCAGACTCCCTTCAAGGCTTTTTCGGCCCCGCTGAGGTCATCGGACAAGAATCGCTCAAGCACGTACGCCCAGCCGAAAATGGCACTGTATTCGCGCTCGTTGTATTGCTCGAACAGTTTTCTGGCATCGTCCAGTCGATACAAGGCCAGATACAAGGCCATGAGGCCATAGCGAATACCCTGATTGTCTCCCGGATTGAGTTCCAGCATCCCCTCGTGTTCGGCAGCCGATTCCTCCAGGCGTCCGGCCTCCATCAGTGCCTGAGCCAGTTGCCCCCGCGCCCGCATGTACGGGCGGGTTTCAAGGATTCCCCAGAAATACCCCTTGTCGGTCTTGAACGCCTTTTTGCCGAGATTCTTCTCGCCCAATGCAACGAGTTTCTGAAGCACGCTTATCCGTTCATCTTGATCCACTGCCGTATAACTGATCAGCCCCAGCCATGCATCAACATTTGTTCTGTCCAGTTCCAAAGCCTGTTCGAAAAGCTTGAACGCTTCCTCCGGCTCAACCGCCTCCCAGGCGTCATAAACCAATTCCTGCGCATCGCGGGCATCTTTTTTGGCCGCGTTTTTCATCATCCGCTCCATCTGCCTAAGAACGCGGTTTGCATCGGGCGTGTCAGTCATCTTTTTTGACATAACGGTTTCCTTCTGGTTTGTTCAATGATTCCGGTGGGCTTATTTTCTGCTATGGCCATGCTATTCTCAGGCGATAGAACTCTGACGAGTTCGTCGTCTCGCGAGTGATGGTGACAGCCCCATCACCAAGGTCAACAACCACGGCGGCGGCATTGGTTTCCCATCCCGATGAATGTGCCTTCACGGCCAATGGCTCCCACCCGGCGGAAACAAGATTCGTGGTCCACTCGACTGAAAACACGAGATCCGTTGCCGCGGTATTGCGCAAGAAGCTCAAGCCCGACTCCCGCGGTAAGAGCGTGTTTGCCGATGGCTGATTGGGATCCGACCCAGTCGCGTATTCGTACAAATTCCTCGCCTGGTCATCATCGGGGTCCGCATCCCAGGCGCCGATGACGGGGTTGTTGGCGTTGGTGGTGAAATTCTGGAGCTGCCACGCGCCGAACGGGCCGAGGTGCGCGCGCCAGTTGAGTTCTTCGCGGGTGATGATCCACGGGTGGTCGAAGAGGTTCGATGCGCCGATGTTGTGGACAAGGCTGTAGTGCTTGTTTGTAGAACTGAAGGGGAAGGAGTTGTAGATGTTGAAATACGAGAGGCGCGGGAAACTGTTCGAGATGGCGGTGATGTAGGTGAGGTTGGTGAAGGAGCGGTTTAGGATGGTGAGCGGTCCTCCTTCGGGTATCGCGAGAGGCTTGGGGTAATCGCGCGATAGGCGATCAAGGTCGAAGGCGGGTATCCAGTCGTCGTCGTAGAGGTTCACGCCGAACACATCCACGACATCGTCGCCGGGATAGTAGTACGTGACGGGGATCAGCTGGTGCGGGCCGTCTAGCGCGTCATAGACCCAGAGGACATGGTTAAGGCCCTGGCTTTTCGCGAGGTAGTCGAATGTCCAGCGGTAGAGCGGGATGTACTCCTCGCGTGCGCGCCGCTGGTACCAGTTCTGCACGCTGTTGCATTCGTTGAGCGGACGGAACAGGACGACCAGCCTCGCGTTTCCGAGCTGGCGCAGACCGACGGCAACTTCGTCAAGGAACGCGAGGTAGTTCGAGTGCGAAGCCGAACCGGGCGTGAAGAGAGCCGGGAAATCGATGTTGTTCGTGTTGCCTGAAAAATTCCCGTTCCATGGATTGTCCGGATTCCATTGGACGTGAACGACACCGCCCGCATTCCACCAGTTCGTCGCGTGCGGTGTGATGACGGTGTGGTTGATCGGCCCGTTGATCATGTCGTAGACGACGCCGAGCATCGCGGGCCAGCGGCCCGTCTGCTGATCGAGCGTGACGACCTGGTTCGTGTAGTCCGCCGCCGTATCTGTAACGACCTGACCCACCAGCACGCGGTTCGAGGACTGCGTGGGGAGAGACACGAGATAGCTCAGAAATGCGCGGGTCTCCGGCGTCGCGTTCGTGTTTGCCGGCTCTGCGGGCTTCGAGAGCAAATTCGTCGGATTCGTCGCGGCCCAGAACTCCTGCACGTTGCTGAAACCGTCGCCGTCGGAGTCTGTCCCGCCTGGCACGCTTGGAAGATTGAACAGCGACTCCCATCCGTCTGGAATCGTGTTGGTATTCGCGTCCGCATCGTTCGGCACGGCGTCCACGTCGTCGGTCAGCCCGTCGTGGTCCGAGTCGCGCACGATGCGGATGCGGTCGAGGGTGGCGGTGGGATACACGCGTTCGGGAATCTGGCCAATTTCAAAACGAAGCGATGCGAGCGTCAGCGTGCCCGACCATGAGATCGTACGCCCTCCGTAGATCGTCACCCACCGGTTCGTCTGCGATGCGATGATCTTCTCAGCGAGTATCAGTGTCCTGCTGCCCGAGGTGTCGGTCATCTGCAGAGTCATCCTTGCGCTACCCGGAGCGGCCATGTTGATCAGGAAGTCTATTCCGTAAAAGACACCGGAGCCCTCGGCGACAAGATTCGTGAGGATGTTCTGCGTGGCGTGATATGAAAGGTTCGTCCTGTTAGCGGCAAGCATCGCAAGAGCACCGTCCGCCGCGCTATTTGTCAGCGTGTATAGCGTTCCGCCGCCCTGGCCGAACAGCAGCCAGTTCGTCGTGCCCTGTTCGAAGGATCCATTATTGACGATATTGCTGTTCGACGCGGCACCGCGAAGCCCCCACGTCAAGCATAAGCCAAGAATCACTATGTGTATTCGAGTCATA
>CAZGBW010000004.1:17090-22372 GCA_964523995.1 uncultured Victivallales bacterium
GCGAAGCCCCCACGTCAAGCATAAGCCAAGAATCACTATGTGTATTCGAGTCATAGGATCGCACACGTGCGGCCTCAGCCGGCGCCGCGCTAGCGGCGATAAGCAGCAGACTACGGATCTGCCGAATCTGGAAGATCCGTTTCAACCTTCCACTTGTGATTGGTTGTCAATGGAGAAGGGGGAAACCCCGACCTTAGAACATGCGGTTGTAGCCGTGGTAACTGGGTCCGCTCGTCTTGCGGCAGGACAGGCCCAGCGCGGACTGTATCTCGTTCAGCCCCCGCAGGAAGGGGGTGCTGGCGATCGTTTCGCCGGGGGCCGGGACGGTCGTGGTCCGGTGCGAGTAATACGAATAGCGGATGAAACGGGAGCGGGAGAACGAGGAGAACGGATCGGCTGGCTCGTCCGCCGCCTGGGCGGCCGCCGCGATCGCGGCCGGGAGGGGCAGCAGCGCCTTCTCGACCGGTAATGCGATCACCTGCGCCTCCGTCAGCACGGTCCACAAGCCCTTCATATCCGTCAGGTCTTCCGGCTGGATACCGATGTGCCTGCCCAGGGGATCGAGCCGCATCATACGCAGGAGAATGGCGTCCCTTTCCGCCGCAGGCAGGGCAATCCGCTCCCGGAGGCCATTGATCTTTTCCCAGGCGTCAAGATAGTCCGGATCCAGTTCCACGGCTTTCCTGTAGTGGGCATACGCCTCGTCCCAGCGGTTCTGCTCCTCGCGCAATTGCCCGAGCAGGTAGAAGACGGGCGGCCGCGCGGGGCTATTTGTGACCAGGCGGGTGAGGACGACTTCCGCCGCGCTCCGGCTTTCCGGGTTATTGAAGGCACCCATGCAGCCGAAGCAGAGGCTGGCCACCTGGCCGAACTGTTCTGGCATGCGCTCGAAAGCGATCTGGTAATGCTTCTGCGCCTCGTCTGTCCTGCCCATGGCCTGCAGCCGTTCCGCCAGGCGCCATTGAACACAGTAGGCGTCCGCGAAATAGGTCTGGGCCTCGGCGTAGAGCTTCAGGCTGCGGGCGGTCAGCCCGACCGCGTTCATCGCATCGCCTTCCTCGGCGATGCGGACTGACTTGACCACCTTGCGGAAAAAGTCGGCGTCCTCCGTCTTTCCCCGGGCCGCCAGGATGTCGCCCAGCACGGCGTAACCGCGCACACGGTCGCCGTCCGGCTGCTCTCCGTCCGTGGGGTCGATCTTGAGCGCCTGGCGGGCCACGGCTTCGGCCTCGTCAAGGTTGCCGGCCTTGAGCAGCAGTGATGCCTTCCAGATCAGCGGGCGCTCCTCGAAACGGTCGCGGGCATAGAGGCGGTCCAGGAAGGCCGGAAGATCCTGGTTCGGGATCTGGACGAGCACGGCGTAGGCCTTATCGTCGCCGGGCTTGCCAGCGAGATAGCTTGTGAGGATGGACCAGGCTTCGGCATCGCGGCCCGCCGCATGCAGAGCGGCCGCCGCCGGCACCTGGAGCGTGTCGGGTGCAAGATCCGCAAGGTTGGTGGCGCTGCCCCACCACGGGGCTTTTTCGAAGAGTGTCAGCACATCAGCCGGTCGGTCGGCTTGGTCATAGAGTTCAACGAGCTGGGTCAGGAAAGGTGTCAAGTCGAGCAGCTCGCGGGGGCGTCCAGGCGTCTTCTGGCTGGCCTGCTCAAGCTGGTCGCCCAAGGCTTTCCATACGAGTTGCTCGGCCTCGGTGAATCGGTTCATCTTCAACAACCCGTCGAAAATTTCCGATGGCACGGTGTCGCGCGATGGGGACGAATCGGGGTCCTTGAAGGCGAGCAGGGCGGTCCTGGCGGCCTCGCCCAGCGCGAGACCCTCGTCGACCCACTCGGGCTTTTGCAGGACCGAGCCCAGGCGGCACATGTCGGAGCCGAGGTCGAGCTTCAACTGCGCGAGCTGGTTCTGGACGGGCGCAATCTCGTTGGTGGCGGTCACGTCGCACAGGGTACGCCAGAGGACCATGGCAGCCTCGGTCTGGTCCATGGACAGGAAGGCAGCGGCCTTGCCCCTGACGACCTGGAAGCGCTGGACCGCGTTCAGGTCATGCCGGGCGGCGGTGCGATCAATCAGGGCGCGGGCCTGTTCCGGCTGACCGGCTTCGGTGGACAACTGGACATAGGTGACCCATAGCGGAATTTCAGGCCGGGCCTCCAGCCACTGGCCGAGGAAGGTGGCAAGGGCAAGCGCGGGCGGCACCTCGGTGTTGTGTTTCCAGACGTCCGTGAACTGGTAGCTGGATACCTCATCTTCCTTGAGCGGCAAGACCATTTTCAGGGCGTCCCCCGACCGGTTGAGGCGGAGCAGGCCGAAGATGTAGGCCAGGCGGGCTATCTCGAAATCGTTCCGGAACCGGTAGCCATTCCAGCCGCGCGCAGGCTCGTCGGAAGGGGACTCCACTTCGGAAACCTTCTCGATCGACTCTTTTTCCTCGTCGGATTTTGGGGTGCCGAACTTCTTGAGCATGCCTTCGAACAGCGCGACCCCCTCGGCGGAGGAGTCCGCAAGCGCCCACTGGGGAGATGGCAGGCTTTTCACCTGGCCGAGTGCGATTTCAAGCGCGAGCTTATGGGTGGCCGGACCTTCCACCTCAAGGCGCATGCCGTGAATCTTAAGGACTTTGCGGATGAGGGCGGCTGTCTTGTCCTCGCCAGCGAGCGGTAGGAGCTCAGGCATCTGAACGGAAATATCCGAATCATCGCCCTGCGTGGCTTTCGCGAACGCCTTTTCAAAGAGAGCGACCGGATCCTCGCTCTTGCCTTCGAACCGGGCGGCCTGCTCATCCAGGCTGCGGAGGGTCTCCTTGAAGCGGTCGCGGGAGTACCGGTCAAGGCTACCGCTTTGCCGTCCCAGGACGTCGAGCGCGGAGCGGATACGGGCGGGATCCCGGGTTAGGAAGGCGAATGCGGCGCGGAGCACTGCGCTGCGGGCGAGCGCATCGGGTGCCGTATCGGCAACCGGCAGGTCGAGTTTCGCCTGGATCAGCGGCCAGGTTTCGGGTCCGGGCATGGCGGCCAGAATGCCTTGGAAGGATAGCGGTTCGGGCGATTGCGAGTTGCCAAAGAGCGAATCATTCTGGTCGGGGGCTGGCGGCGGGGGCGGGAGTTTCCAGAATCGGTCCGCCAGCGCGAGCCATGCGTCGGCGGCCAGCGGGGCCGGGAGCGTGGCGGTGTTTTTCCGGAACGCATCCATATCGGTTCGGAAGGCGGCGAGGACCGGATCCTCCGCGGAGTTGGCTATCGCCGGCTGGGCACTCAGCTCGGATTGGATTTTCGTGATGAGCACCTCGGCACCCTGGAGGGCGGCATCCGCCCCGCAGGTCCTGAACGATCCACCCGTCATGCCGACTAGAACCAGAGCCCCGACCCATCCTGTTCGCCTTGTCATAAGACCTCCTCCGTTGCCTGAAACCCGCCGCGAGATGAATGTATTGCCGAAAACGTTAAATAATCGGCACCCGGAGTACGAGGAAAATCATAATGATTTCGGATCATTAGCATCCCACACGACATTGCGATGATGCGGGAAAACATTGAATTAACGAGACCTATGGGATGAGTGAATAAGACAAATACGTTCTCGCGCAGAGGCGCAGAGACGCAGAGCAATTCATGGATAATACATAAAATACTCATCATGAATAATTTATAACTCTGCGTCCCTGCGCCTCTGCGCGAGATCATTCCACAGATTCTGCGGAAGCCCCTCGATTTTTGTTGCTGAATTCGAAAGGACGGTTCGGTATAGTTTACCGCGTGCGTATTCAATCAGTGTTGTTTGTTGTTATAACGTCATCAGCAGGGAGGCAGTAGCATGGGTAAGCCGGAAGTATGGTTTGTAACGGGAAGTCAGAATCTCTACGGCGCGAAGACGCTGGCGCAAGTCGCCGAGGATTCCAAGGCGATCGTGGCGGGTCTGAAGAAGGACAAGAAGCTCGCGGCGTCGGTGGTATGGAAGCCGACCGTCAAGTCGCCGGATGAGATCTATGCCATGTGCCGCGATGCCAATGCGGATGATAACTGCATCGGCCTGATCACCTGGATGCATACGTTCAGCCCGGCCAAAATGTGGATCCGCGGGCTTGGCATCCTGTCCAAGCCGTTCGCGCATCTGCACACGCAGTTCAACCGCGATATCCCCTGGTCCGAGATCGACATGGATTTCATGAATCTGAACCAGTCCGCGCATGGGGATCGGGAATTCGGTTTCATCTGCACGCGCATGCGTAAATCGCGCACGGTGATTGTCGGGCACTGGCAGGACCCCGACGTGCGCGACGAGCTGGCGGTCTGGATCCGGGCGGCGCTCGGCCGGCAGGAGGCGCAGGCGCTGAAGGTGGCCCGGTTTGGTGACAATATGCGCGAGGTGGCGGTTACGGAAGGCGACAAGGTCGAGGCGCAGATCCGGTTCGGGTATTCGGTGAACGGGTTCGGGATCGGGGATCTGGTCAAGGTCATCAATCAGGTCACCGATGCTCAGATCAAGGATCAGGTGGCCTTGTATCGCGCTCTTTACGAGATGAAACCGGCCGATGCGAAGCTCGATAATGTGCGGGAGCAGGCCCGGATCGAGATCGGCATGCGCGCTTTCCTTGAAGCGGGCGGCTTCAAGGCTTTCACGACAACATTCGAGGACCTGAACGGACTGAAGCAGCTTCCGGGGCTGGCGGTGCAGCGGCTCATGGCGGATGGCTACGGGTTCGGCGCGGAAGGGGACTGGAAGACCTCGGCGATGACGCGGATCATGAAAGTGATGGGCGAGGGGCTCAAGGGCGGTGCGACGTTCATGGAGGATTATACCTACCATCTGGATCCGGCCGGAATGCGGGTGCTGGGGGCGCACATGCTGGAGATCTGCCCGTCCAGCGCGGCCGGGAAGGCCTCCGTGCAGGTGCATCCGCTGGGTATCGGCGGCAAGGAAGCGCCCGCCCGGCTGGTGTTCAATGTGCCAGCGGGACCGGCGATCAACGTCTCGCCGATCGACATGGGGAATCGTTTCCGGATCCTTGTCAACGAGGTGGATGCCGTCGAGCCCGACCATGATCTGCCGAAGTTGCCGGTGGCGCGTGCATTGTGGGTGCCGCGTCCGAGCCTGAAAACGGCGGCGGCGGCTTGGATCCTGGCGGGTGGCGCGCACCATACCGTCTACTCGCAAGCGCTGGATACGCGGCACATCGAGATCTTCTGCGAGATGACCGGTATGGAACTGGTGGTGATCGACGCCGATACGCGATTGCGGGATTTCAAGAACATGTTGCGCTGGAATGATGCCGCGCTATAGGCGA
>CAZGBW010000004.1:22472-28008 GCA_964523995.1 uncultured Victivallales bacterium
ACGAACAGCCTGGAAGTGGTGCGTCCCGTGGTCCTGATTGACGAGGTTCCGTGGGGTGAGATCCGGGATGAGGGGTTGACGAACACCTGTTCGCCGGAACTGCAGTGGATCGAGGATCGATTCCGGCACACCTTGTACCAGTGGGATCACTTCCAGGTGGATCTCGTGGTGCCGCCCGTGTTCCAGGTTGGAAAGCGGATCCGGTCCAGTGGCATCGGTCTTGCCGTTCATGATGTCCAGATCAAGGGGGACACTGGTGCCTATATCGCCTCCCACGAGTACGAGGATCAGTTGCAGACGGAGGATGACCTTGCGAAGCTGCGCCTTCCCGAGATTTCCTATGACCGGGAATCCACGGAACGGATGGCCGCAACCGCGCGGGAGGTCCTGGCGGGGCTGATGGACGTCGAGATTGTCGGCACCTCGCTCACGTATGGCATCTGGGACAATATCGCCAGGTACCGTGGCGTTGACAGCCTGCTCCTGGATCTGGCCCTGCGTCCGGACTTCATGCACCAGACGGCGCAGCGGTTCATGGAAATCGCGGAGGCTGAATTCAAGCAGTTCGAGGCGCTGGATCTACTGGATACAAAGCCGGTCCTGCTGCATTGCACGCCCGCCTGCACGCGCGATCTCCCCGCCCCCGGTTATAACGGGCATGCCCGTCGCAAGGACGTCTGGGGGCGCTGTGTCGCCCAGATTTTCGGGTCGGTCTCGCCCGCGATGCACGACGA
This sequence comes from uncultured Victivallales bacterium, assembly GCA_964523995.1. Taxonomy (GTDB): domain Bacteria; phylum Verrucomicrobiota; class Kiritimatiellia; order UBA8416; family UBA8416; genus UBA8416. The sequence goes on from CAZGBW010000004.1 coordinate 23,207, forward strand.
GTTCGATCTGGCCTACAACGAGAAGCTGTTCGGGGACTGCGGGCTGCTGTACTACGGCTGCTGCGAGCCCATGGATACGAAGGTGGATATCCTGCGCAAGCGGTTCCGGAACCTGCGGAAGATCTCCATCACCCCCTGGGCGGACGCGGCACGGGCGGCGGCTAATATCGGCAGGGACTACGTAATGGCGGCGAAACCAAACCCCGCCTTCGTGGCGCGGCCGCAGTTCAACCCGGAACCGGTCGAGCAGGAGATCACCCGCTACTGCGAGGCATGCCAGCGTCATGGAACGGCCCTGGAGTTCGTCCTGAAGGACATCAGCACCATCGCCAATGATGTCCGGAACCTGACCCAGTGGGCGGCGACGGTCAATCGTGTCATCGACCGGTTCTACCGGTAGGCTTTCTGGATTGATCCGCTGGCGGATCAGCGCCATTCGTGTTTCGGGTAGCGTCCGCGAAGATCCTTCTTGATCCGTGCGTAGGAATCCGTCCAGAATCCGGCCAGATCGTCGGTGATCTGCACCGGGCGCTGGTTGGGTGCCAGGATGCGGACCTTGAGGCGGACGGTACCGTTGGCGAGCGCAGGCAGTTCGTTGGTATCGTACAGTTCCTGGATGCGCATGGCGATGTAGGGACCGGCGGGATCGTCGTAGTGGATTCGGGGAGTGCGTCCGTTCCCGATACGGATCTGCGCCGGCGCCGCGAACTCGACGGATGCCGTCTGCGCGGAATCCAGCCATTGCCTCAGCACTGGCCAGACGGGGGCTGCCTTGACCTCCCGCGCGCTGGTCGCGCGATGGCATATCTGCTCGAGCAGTGCCTTGCGTTCCGCCGGACCGATGGAGGAGACCCCGGATTCGGGACAATGCGCCGCCGTGAAGTTGACGCGGGCGATCCATTCCTCGACGTTTGCATCCCATGCCTTGATCGTGATCCTGCCGTCGGCCGCCAGGGTGGCAAGGACCGCAGCGGCCTCGTCGCCGGTCACATCGGCGGTCCGGCGCGACCGGATCATCAGATCGCCGAAACACGTCTGAACCTCGGCGCAGACCCGTCCGCCGCCCACCTCGTCGTAACGCACCAGGCGATTCTCCCGGAAGGCGCTGCCGAAGCATTCGGTCAGCCACTCTTCCCGGACGGCGGTGATCAGGGATAGGCCGACCTCGACCGCGCCCCTGCCGGTTCCAGTCTCCTGGATATCGGCCGCCACCAGGACCGTGTGATCCCGCCCGACAACGCTGCCGGTGCGTACCGTGCCGCGTCGTCCCCCCGATAGCGAGCAGCGGTCGCCGCCGGTCCGGATGGCCAGGTGATCGGGGAAGGCGGTCAGCACGGCCTTGCAGACGGCTTCTGTCGACGCTTGCCTCTCGCGGCTGTCGAGTCCTTGTGCGACGGCGATCCGCAGAAGTTGCTCCTGCAGCGTGCCCGCGGTGCGAGCCGCCTGGACGTGGACGCCGAGTTCATCACCGGCCTCGCGGCGGAACTGCCGGTCGGCGACGAACTGCCAGGCGCGAAGCAGAAGCGTGAAGTCCGTCAGCGGGTTATCCCCGGCGATGTCCAGGCGCCGGGCCCGGACGGTTTCGCCGGTGGCGGGCAGGAGGATGCTCTGCTCCTGGAGCAGTGCGGCGACGAGGCAGAGCGTCGGCACGCAACCCTGTCCGTCCCCCGCGATCAGCATCCGGGAGATCCGGGGATGCAGCGGGAAGGCGGCCATGCGTTCCCCCAGCGCGGTGAGCGAGCCATCCGGCACCAGTGCGCCGAGGTTGACGAGCAGCGCGACCGCGGTCTGCAGGGCCGCTGCAGGGGGTGGGGTGACCCAGGGGAACCCGGCGATATCCCGGATGCCGGTTGCCTTGAGCAGGAGCACGGTCTCGGCGAGATCCACGCGGAGCAGCTCGGGGATTTCGTAAGCCGGGCGCGACTCATGATCCCGTTCCGTCCAGAGGCGCATGGCGATGCCGCAGGAGGTCCGTCCCGCCCGGCCTGCACGCTGCGTGGCAGATGCCTGGCTGCACTTGCCGGTCAGCAGGGTATTGATGCCGCGTCGCGGATCGAAGCCGGCACGGCGGACAAGTCCGCTATCGATCACGGCGGTGATGCCTTCGATGGTCAGCGAGGTTTCCGCGATATTGGTGGATACGATAATGCGGCGGGTGCTGGCCGGGGTGACGGCCATATCCTGCTGATCCGGCGTGAGCTGCCCGTGCAGGGGCAGCAGGAGATGGTGATCGGCGGCAGGGAGTCGCCGGAGTTCGGCCAGCGTCCGGTTGATCTCGTAGACGCCCGGCATGAAGATCAGGGTATCGCCAGCGGGTGCCTCGCGAAGCACGCGGGGCAGGGCGGTGGCGGCGAGTTCCCAGGGCGGGGCCTTCTCAAGGCGGGCGTTCGGATCCAGGTGGCGGATTTCAACGGGAAAGGAGTGGCCCTCGCCGCGCACGGTGACGGCATCCGGCAGGAACGTCGCCAGGGCTGCCGTGTCGAGGGTGGCGGACATGACGACGATCTTGAGGTCCGGCCGCGTATCCTGGCGGAGGAGTGCGGCGAGTCCGAGCATGAGATCGCCGTACAGGTGACGCTCATGGAATTCGTCGAACACGAGGATCGCGGTGTCGCTCAGGAGCGGATCCCCCTGCAGGTGCCGGAGGGTGATGCCGTCGGTCTCGAACCGGATTCGGGTTTTCGGCCCCGTGCGGTTGTCGAAGCGAACCTGGTAGCCGACTTCGTCGCCCAGACGTGAGCCGCGTTCGGCGGCCACGCGCCGTGCCAGCATGCGCGCGGCCAGCCGGCGGGGCTGCAGCACGGCAATGCAGCCTGTTCCCGCCAGCCCGGCGTCGAGCAGCATCTGCGGAACCCGGGTGGACTTGCCGGAACCGGTGGGGGCCTCGATGATCACGCAGGACGCTTCACGAAAGGCGCCGACGATCCGGTCCCGGATGGTATCAACTGGAAGAGGATTCATAGCCCTTGCCTAGCCGGCCGCGCGGCCGGCGCTACGAACGGTAGTTCGGGGCATCCTTCATGATCTTGATATCGTGCGGATGTGCCTCGCGCACGCCAGCCGAGGAGACCCTCACGATTTTCCCGTTCTCCTGGAGGGAGGCGATATCGCGGCACCCGCAATAGCCGAGGGCTGAGCGCAGTCCGCCGCAGAACTGGGTCATGACGCTGTTGACGGTACCGGCATAGGGTACGATGCCCTCGATGCCCTGCGGCACAAGGTTCGCGGAGTCCACATCCGCCTGCGAGTAGCGCTCACGGCTGCCCGCGCCCTGCTGCATGGCGGCCAGGCTACCCATGCCTCGGTAGGCGACATACTGGCGTCCCTGGTGGATGATCTTCTCGCCGGGACTTTCCTCGGTTCCGGCCAGGATGGATCCGAGCATGACCGAATCGGCTCCGTTCACGATCGCCTTGGGCACATCGCCGGAATGGCGGATTCCCCCGTCGGCGATGATGGGGATGGATCCCTGGAGGGCGGAGCGCGCGGCATAGATGGCGGATATCTGCGGTACGCCGACACCGCAGACGACACGCGTGGTGCAGATGGAGCCCGGCCCGATCCCGACCTTGACGGCGTGGGCACCGGCATCCCGGAGTGACAAGGCGGCCTCCGCGGTGGCAATGTTGCCCGCGATGATATCAATGTCGGGGAAGTGCTTGGCGATCCATCGGGTCATCTTGATGACCCCCTCGGAATGGCCATGGGCGCTGTCCACGACAATCACGTCCACGCCCTCGGCGGCCAGCGCCTCGACACGGGCCTCGTTATTGGCGCTGACGGCCGCACCGACCCGGAGGCGGTATTTGACATCGCGGTTGTACATGGGCTGCACATTGCGCACCAGGGTACTGACATCGGTGAAACTGTACAGTCCGACGAGGCGGTGATTATCCACCAGCGGCAGCTTCCCGATCTTGTTGCGAACCATGATGTCGTAGGCCATCTGCAGGTCGGTGGCAGGCGGTGCGGTGATGACATTGCGGGTCATGACTTTCTTCACGCTGTCCGCGCTGTTCGCGGCATAGCGCATGTCCGTGGACGACAGGATGCCGACAACGTGGTCATTCTCATCCAGGATGGGAAAGCCACTGAAGGTGAAGCCCCGCTCGTCGCGGCGGCGCCGGACGGTTTCGAGGGTATCGGAGTCGCGGAAGGTGATCGGATCGCGGATCAATCCGTGAAGGTGGTGCTTGACCATGCCGACCTGCTTGGCCTGCTCCTGGGCGGAGAGGTTCTTGTGGATGATGCCGATGCCCCCGAGCAGTGCCATGGCGGCGGCCATGCGCGTTTCGGTGACCGTATCCATGGCGGCACTCACAAACGGCATGTTGATGTCGATGCGCGAGGTGAGCCTTGTGCGGATGCTGGTCTGGTCGGGCAGGAAATCGGCGTACTGGGTGACGAGGGATATGTCATCAAAGGTCAACCCTTCGAAGGGGAAGTGGTTCATAAAGTCTGCGATGTAGGCATTTTCTTTCATGGTGGACTCCATTTTTGCTGGAACGGGCTTTTGCAAGCTGTGTTTTAGCCGCGAAACGCTTCAACCGCAAGCAAAAAGAGACTGCAGGAAGCGTGGCGGGTATCCACTCGGGGTGCGTGCGCAGTCGTGGCCGGCGTGGCCCTCGACGCGTCGCGGGCATGGAAGATGATGCCCAGGTTGATCAACCCCAGCGCGCAACCCACCAGAAAGGCGGCGCTTCCGGCTGGAGGGTGTAAACCGCGGTGACTTCCCACAGGATGTGCTGGGAAATCCTTCCTTGCGCTTTTGAATTCGGGACCGGTATAGTGACGCGTCGGAT